>CAJQKG010000087.1 GCA_905478845.1 uncultured Luminiphilus sp. | reverse complement strand
GGATCGTCCAAGCGCGGACTTCTTTGGGGCCGGCCGTGAAGTAGGTTTGCAGGTTTAGTAGGTCATAGCCCGCACGAATTACGCGGTGAAGCCCTGGCTCTTGCATGCCCATTTCCGCAAGAAAATCCACTTTCTCATCGTCATCCAGTTCGATAATCTCGGATTCGAGCTTGTTACAAATCACCACGACACTGGCGTTCTCAGACGCTGCATGACTCGCCACCGCGTCGAGATGTGGGTTGTCGTTGAAGCCATCCTCAGCCACGTTGGCGATGTACATCGTGGGTTTTGTGGTCAGTAAGTGGAGACCCTTTACGCGTGCCCAATCGTTGTCGTCCAACGTGAGCGCCCTTACCGGCTGCGCCTCGTTGAGCTGTGGTAGGAGCTTGTCTTCAAGCAAGGCTTTGACTGCAATGGCTTCCTTGTCACCCCCTTTGGCGGTCCGAATCACTTTGCTCAATTGCTTTTCACACGACTCCAGATCCGCCAGCGCCAGTTCAGTATTGATCGTTTCAATGTCGGCGAGCGGATCAATCTTATTGGCAACATGAATGACATTCGGGTCCTCAAAGCAGCGGACTACGTGTGCAATCGCGTCGGTTTCCCGAATATTGGCCAAAAATTGATTGCCGAGACCTTCCCCTTTGGAAGCACCGGCAACCAGCCCTGCAATGTCCACGAATTCCATAGTTGCGGGGATACTGCGTTCTGGTGAGACCAGTGCCGCAATCTCGCCTTGCCTCGGGTCGGGCACGGGCACAATGCCGGTGTTGGGCTCAATCGTGCAGAAGGGAAAATTTTCCGCGTCGATGCCGGCTTGAGTCAGGGCATTGAACAAAGTTGATTTACCGACGTTGGGTAGGCCGACGATGCCGCATTGAATGGCCATATTCTCTAATCCTTGATGAGTGGAGCACGTCCATGATGCTCACTATGGAGCGCGGTCATGGCTTTGATGTCATCGCCCTCAAGCAACAGCGGTAGGGCGTCCATCGCAGAATCAACACTCGCTTCGATGGCGAGTCGGCTGTCAACGCTGGCTTTGCTGAGTACCCATGAGGCAACCTTAGCGGCGGAACCTGGGTGACCGATGCCAATACGGAGCCGCCAGAAGTCACGCTGGCCGCCCAAAGCGGGAATGATGTCACGCAGCCCGTTGTGGCCTCCATGACCGCCGTCTCGCTTAAAGCGCGCTTCACCCGGATCGATATCGAGTTCGTCGTGGGCAATGAGCATGGCGCTGGGGTCGATTCGATAATAATGTGCGGTGCCCGCAACAGAGCGTCCGCTGTGATTCATATAAGTGCTGGGGATGAGCAGTCTCAGATCATGACCGGCCACGAGACCACGACCAATTTCACCGACCGCGTTTTTGTCTTGAGAGAGAGAGATGTTGAACCGGTTGGCGAGCTGACGCACAAACAAAGCACCGGCGTTATGCCGAGTGCCTTCGTATTGTGCGTCAGGATTGCCAAGCCCGACGATGAGTCGGATACCGGACATGGACCAATCAGTCCTCGTTGCCCTCACCGGCGTCGCCGGCTGCAGCGTCTTCGTCACCTGATTCAGAAGCGCCGTCAACATCTTCACTGGTTTCATCTTCGTCATCGCCTTTGATGCCTCTCGGCGCGATGACAGAGGCGATGGCCAGATCGTGATCATCACCTAGCTCCAGGGCGGTCGCGATGGCGCCCTCTGGAAGGGTGATGTCAGACAGGTGAACGATTTGCCCAAGCTCGACGTCCAGCATGTCGACTTCGAGATACTCTGGCAAATCCTTGGGTAGACACTGAATTTCGATGTCAGTGGCTTGCTTCTGAATCATGCCGCCGCCCAGTTTGACACCCGTGCATTGCTCTTCATTAATGAAATGCAGCGGCACATTGACCTTAATGGCTTGGTCCATGCGCACGCGCAAAAAATCGGCATGCATGGGAAAGCCTTTGGCTGGATGCCGTTGGATGTCCTTGATGATCGCGTTTTGAGACTTTCCGCCCACTTGGACTTCCAAGATGGAGCTGAAGCACGCCTCGTTCTCTAACATGTACTCAAAATCCTTGCGGATCAGTGTCAGGCTCTGGGCATCTTGATCGCCCCCGTAAATAACAGCGGGCATTTTGCCCTCGAGTCGACGTAGGCGGCGGCTCGCACCTTTCCCCTCGTCAACACGAGTCTCGGCTACAACAATAAAAGCTTCAGACATGGTCTGGCTCCTTAGTAAACATCACTTTGTCTGCGACCAACGCGGTGATGGGTGGGTAAAACACTGTTTAAGACAAATCAAACAGTGCGCTTATTGATTCTTCGTTACTGACTCTGCGGATCGATTCTGCCAGTAAATCTGCAATCGTCAGCTGGCGGATTTTACCGACAGACAAGGCCTCGGCTGACAGCGGAATCGTATCGGTGACCACCAATTCATCCAGCTGGGAGTGCTTGATATTCTCCAGTGCTTTGCCAGAGAGCACAGCATGAGTGCAGTAGGAAACGACCTTCACCGCGCCACGCTCTTTGAGTGCGTTGGCGGCGGTACACAAGGTGCCCGCAGTGTCGACCATGTCGTCGACTAGGATGGCCATACGGCCTTCTACATCGCCAATTAAGTTCATGACTTCTGCTTCGTTCGCCCTCGGGCGCCGCTTGTCGATAATGGCTAAGTCGGCGTCATCGAGTTGCTTAGCAATGGCTCTGGCGCGCACCACACCACCAATGTCAGGGGACACGACAATGAGGTTTTCATATTGGCAACGCACGATGTCGGCGTTAAGAATCGATGACGCATAGACGTTATCGACCGGGACCGTAAAGAATCCTTGTATTTGTTCTGCGTGCAAGTCCACCGTTAAGACGCGGTCAACGCCCACGCTTACCATGGTGTCTGCGACCACCTTCGCAGAAATCGGCACGCGCGCAGAGCGCACTCGACGATCTTGCCGCGCGTAACCAAAATAAGGCACGACGGCAGTAATTCTGGCAGCCGATGCCCGGCGCAAGGCATCGATCATGAGCAGCAGTTCCATGATGTTGTCGTTAGTGGGCTGACAGGTGCTCTGAAGCACAAAGACGTCTTTGCCTCGTACGTTTTCATTGAGTTCAACGGTAATCTCACCATCAGAAAACTTACTGACCGCAGCATTGCCCAACGCCAGATATAGCCGATCCGCGACCCGACGGCCTAGCGCTGGGTTGGCGTTACCTGAAAACACCATCATTTTAGATGACATGCTGCTCCCTCTCCGCGACTGCCCGCGATTGTAAGGATGGCTGGGGCGGGAGGATTCGAACCTCCGAATGGCGGGATCAAAACCCGCTGCCTTGCCACTTGGCGACGCCCCAAAAAAACTTCACTCAACTCTCTGCATTGCCGGGAGTCGATCCAGACCTTGCACCGCCACTGCCTTCACCCCCGCGGGGGCGTTGGCGACTAGCTCACGCGCTGCGGCCTCTGTGTCGAACGCGGCAAATAAGCACGCGCCGCTACCCGTCATGCTCGCGGATGGAGAATGCGCCTCCAGCCACTTCCAAGCCTTGCGAATTTCAGGGTACAGCGCCATGGCGACGGGCTGTAAGTCATTACGACCGGCCCCTGAAAAAAAGGCCGCCACTGTAATCGGCGCGGTGTTGCGTGTCAATTCGGGATGGCTGAAGATTTCAGAGGTTTGCACCTCACAAGCCGGTATTATGACAGCATACCACCGAGCAGGTAGGGCGAGGGGCGATAAGTCCTCGCCGATGCCTTCTGCCCAAGCGCTGTGTCCGTGTGTGAAGACGGGCACATCAGCGCCGAGTGGTTTGGCAAGCGCCAGCAGCGCACGCTGGTCCAGATCTAATGACCATAGCGTATTGAGCGCTCGTAACGTGGTCGCGGCATTGGAGCTTCCTCCGCCCAGTCCCCCCCCCCGAGGGATGCGTTTTGTGATGTGGATATGAGCGCCGCGCTCGGGTTGATTCAGGGCGTAAGCCGCCTGCATGATGAGGTTATCCTCGGGCGGGAGATCATCGGTGTCGCCCGATAGGGTAATGCCCGCCTGTTCACGCAACTCAAACGTCATGTCGTCCCCCCAATCGAGCAGCTGAAAGACGGTTTGAAGCGTGTGATAACCATCTGGGCGCCGCCCGGTCACGTGCAGGAACAGGTTAAGTTTGGCGGGAGAGCAAGCGTGAATGCGTGTCATGGCAGGGGGCTGAAGTGCCATTTTGTGATAACCACCCTGATCTCCATGTCGTCGTGACGGATGATAACCCGCGAGGGCGCCTCCCATTGGCCCGCGGGTTGCCACTGTGTGACGGTTACGGTCCATTCAGGTGAGGGAGAGGGCGCCCCCAAGAGCCAGGTCCCCAACACGGCAGGTGAAATCAAGGCTGTATCGGACGTGAAAAGTGAAGAGCGTGCTAGTTCGGTCAGTGGCTTCTCGATGTCACCCTCCATCCAGAGGGTTTCCTCACCGGTGCGCCGGATCGTCTGCTGATTCAGTGACAGCGGTCCAGAGAGCACGATGACGTCGTGGTCTGCATCGGGTCGTTGCCAGTGAAAACGTGCAGTTTCGCTGCCTTGCGGGCCTTGGACCGAGAGCTTTCCTTTGGCTGACCAAGGCGACAGGTCTGTAGGCGCTCTGGGCAGCAATACGGTGGCGACTGTTGTTGGCTCTTGAGAGGGGGCGACGGCGCAGCCTGCTAGCATCAAAAGAGTAGGCACGATCACGGCCACCGATCGCCAAGGCCCTGATTGCGACGCCCGGCGCAGGGCACTGGTCACGGTAAAGCAACACCCAATCGGTCAATGGCCTCGAGAATGATGGGGTGGTCGCTGACCCGGTTCAGGCCCTCTTGCCACACATCCTTGGCCTCAACTTCGCGACCTTGCGCCCACAGTACTTCTCCGAGATGAGCTGCCACCTCTGGGTCTGGTAAGGCGGCGTGTGCCTCACGCAGTAATGATTCGGATTGGACGTACTGCCCCAATTTGTAATACACCCAGCCCAAACTATCCATGATGGCCGGATCGCCAGGCGATAGCGCCAGCGCGCGCTCAATCAATACGGCAGCCTCTTCGTAGCGTTGTGTGCGGTTGGTCAGCGAGTAACCCAACGCATTGAGCGTCGCGGCATGATTAGGGTCTTGGGCTAATATGCGACGAAGATCCTGTTCCATCGCCCATAATGAGCCCTCTGATTCGTGGATCATTGCGCGTCCGTAAAGCAAGGAAAAGGATTGAGGGAAGGCGGCGAGACCACGATCGTAGGCCTCGAGTGACTCTCCCGACCAGTCACGCAGTGACTCCGCCTCCAAAAGAAAGAGTTGTTCAGCGGAGCTGGGGTAAGTGCGCCTCTGTGCGTCGAAAAACTGTCTAATATCGCTGGCAAACGCGGTGTCGATGAGAACTTGCGCGGCACGTACCTTGGCGTCCCTGAATTCTCTCGACGGCCCCACAGACCCGAAGGCTTCGATGGCCTCTGAATAGCGATCGTCAGCCGCTTGAATCCGGCCCACATAATAAAAGGCCTCGTCGAGGCGAGCCTCGAGTGCGATGAGTTGAAGAAATTTTGCTAACGCCGCGTCGTACAGCTCTAACTCGAAGTCCAGTAATGCGGCTGTCGAGATCATGTCGGGGTTATTGGGCTCCAGCTCGAGGAGGATGGCAAACTGTGCTCGTGCGCCGCTGTAATCGCCCTCTGCACCCAGCAAGCGAGCGTACTGCAAGCGCAGTTCTGTATTCTCTGGATAGTCTGCTATCGCGTCGACAAGCCGCTCAAGTGGGTCCTCGACAGATTGATCAATTTGTAACTGTGTCCATAGCATGATGGAGCGAACGTCGTTAGGTGATCGCCGCAATACGGGTAAGATCAACGATTCCGCCCGCGGCCAATCCTGCTGAAGACGAGCCAGCAGCGTCGCTGCAATGGCGACCTCATCGTCGTCAGGCCAGCGTGATGAGAGTGACTCAATGGCCGCTGCTATGGCCAGCTGCGTGTCTTCATCGAACTGACTAAAGGACCCCAGATTACCCGCAACGTTGACCGATACCCCCCGCTCTAACGCGATCGCCGCATAGTCTAATGCTTTGAGTGGTTGACCCGACCGCGCGAGCCATCCAGAAGCTGCCGCCGCCGCGGCGCCATCATCGGGGTCGAGCTCGGCGAGCCTCAGTGACAGCGCGGCCGCGCGCTGCTCATCGCTCACAAACTCAGCGAGACGCAACGCACGACGCGCCAATTCCGGGTCGCTTAGCACCATGGCTTGCTCTGTAAGCAATGAGGAGCCCAGGTTAAAATCCCGCGCTCTCAGCGCAAATTCGGCCTTTAATAAAGGCAGAACACTAGCTGCTGGGATCGGTGTTTCAGGTGGTTCGGGGGCTTTTGCGAGGTCATTGGCTTCCTGCGTTACCTCAGTCGCCACAGATTCCTCAGCCCGTGACGGCGCGGGCGTTCCATTGTTGGCCGGCGAGGCACAACCGACCAAGCTAGACAGCACGAGAGAGAATAATAAGAGCGCGATAAAGTGTGTCCGCAAGCCAGTTATGTCCTGATCTACCGCTGTTTGGCGACCCTCGCCTAACAGCCAGTTTGTGTAAAGGAGATGCTATGATAACAAGTTGTTGCGTTGGGGGAGGGTAGTTAAGCGCGTGATTTTAGAGAATCTGGTGGTAGTCGGTGTAAATCATGACTCGGCCTCTGTGGAGCTGCGAGAGCAGATTGCTTTTGCGCCAGAAAAAGTCCACGACTCTCTGAACGCGTTGATTTCCGAAACCGAGATTATCGAGTCGGTGATTTTGTCGACCTGTAACCGAACGGAGCTTTACGGCGTCTTGCCCGCAGATTCGGATGCGATTGGTGCGGCTGACCAATTGTCACATTGGCTTGCGCATCATCACGGACTGAACGTCAACCATCTGCTGCCTTCCATCTATCGCAATCACGGTGTTGCCGCAGCTTCCCATTTGGTAAGAGTAGCTGCAGGACTAAACTCGATGGTGCTTGGGGAGCCACAAATCTTTGGCCAAATGAAGTCGGCCTTTGCAGTGGCGCAAGAAGCAGGCGCCGTCGGTTACCACTTGAATCTTATTTTTCCTGAGGCGTTCCGCATTGCAAAAAAAGTGCGGACCGATACGGCCATTGGCGAGAATCCGGTCTCGGTCGCCTATGCAGCGGTTGACCTGGCGCGGCAGATTTTCCGTGACATGGAGCAAAGTACGGCGTTGTTATTGGGCGCTGGCGAGACCGTAGAGCTGGTTGCTCGGCACTTACGCGATGCGGGCTTGGGAAAGTTAATTATCGCTAATCGGACGCTGGAAAGAGCAGAGTTACTCGCTTCACAGTTTGACGCCGAAGCCATATTGCTGGCCGATGTGACCGAGCGTTTATCAGATGCCGATATCGTGATCAGCTCGACGGGGAGTCAATTGCCTATTTTGGGTAAAGGGGCTGTTGAAGGTGCCATCAAAGCGCGGAAATGGCGCCCCATGTTGATGATCGATTTAGCAGTCCCGCGGGATATCGAGCCACAGGTGACTGAGGTGCCCGATATTTACCTCTATACCGTAGATGATATGCGGGAAGTGATTGAAGAGAACTTGCGCCTGCGGGCTTCTGAGGCCAGTAAAGCGGATGAAATCGTGGCGTCGGGTATGGAGATGCTGCAGGACGGTCTTTTGGAGCGGCAATCAGCAGATGTTGTCAAAACTTATCGTGACTCCGCGCTGGCGATACAACAGGTCGAACTCGATAAAGCCTTCAAAATGCTCGAAAAAGGCGGTGACCCAGCCGAAGTGCTGAGCAGACTCGCGCGCGGCCTGACGAACAAATTGATCCATGCCCCCACGGCAGGACTGAGGCAATTGGCAAAGGAGGGGGGGTCGGACGATGTCAGCAAAATGGCCGCTGTGCTCGGTCTAGCCGACGCCGATGATGAGCGCGACGAACAGACAACCTTGCAGTGAATCTGCGGCGATAGTGCAACTGTGAAAGCCTCTTTACTCACCAAATTAAATGCTTTGGCGGATCGCCATCAGGAGGTGGCGGCCCTGTTGGGCGACGCTGAAGTCATCGGTCACCAAGATCGATTTCGCGACCTCTCTCGGGAGTTCGCACATCTTGATACGGTCGTTGCACAATACCAGCAGCTCACTCAACTTCAGGGGGTGATGCGTGATACCCGGCAAATGTTGGATGATCCCGATGAGGAAATAAGAGCGCTTGCGACGGAAGAGATCGCTGAGGCAGAGCAGACACTTGAGGCGGTTGAGGCCGATCTGCAGATATTGTTGCTACCCAAGGATCCCAGCGACGCCAGTAATATTTTCTTGGAAATTCGTGCGGGAACCGGGGGCGATGAAGCCGCGATTTTTTCCGGTGATTTATTTCGTATGTATCACCGCTATGCGGAGGATAAAGGCTGGTCGGTGGAAGTGCTGTCAGAGCGATCTGGGGAACATGGCGGTTATAAAGAAATGATTATGCGCGTGGTGGGTACAGACGTTTATGCCAATCTTAAATTTGAGTCTGGCGTTCATCGAGTACAGCGGGTGCCCGAAACCGAGTCCCAAGGCCGGATACATACTTCGGCGTGCACTGTCGCGGTGCTACCTGAGCTAGCAGAAATTGACAGCGTTGAAATTCGTAAAGAAGATTTACGTGTCGATACGTTTCGTTCGTCGGGCGCCGGTGGACAGCACGTGAATACCACCGATTCGGCGGTTCGCTTGACGCATATTCCTTCTGGCGTAGTCGTCGAGTGCCAGGATGAGCGCTCTCAACACAAAAATAAAGCGCGCGCCATGTCGTTGCTGCAAGCGCGGCTGCTGTCTGCGCAGCAGGACAGCCAGAAAGCCACCCAAGCGTCAGAACGGCGCTCCCTCGTGGGATCAGGTGATCGTTCTGAACGGATTCGCACTTATAACTTTCCTCAAGGACGGATCACCGATCATCGCATCAATTTAACGCTTTATCGGCTTGATGACGTGGTGGGCGGCACCCTCGATGCGCTCATTGTGCCGCTGCGGCAGGAGCATCAAGCGGACCTACTTGCTGCGCTGGCGGATGAATGATCGCCCGCGATCTGATTGCGTCGGCGCACATTCATCGTGGTGAGGCCGAGGCCGTGCTGGCAATGGTGCTGGGTGTGGATCGTGCCTGGCTTTATGCCCATGGCGATGACCCGATCGCAAAAGCGGCGGTAGATCGATTTAACGAGTTAATCCACGCCCGTCGAGAGGGAAAACCGCTTGCTTACCTCTTGGGCTACTGCGACTTTTGGACGGTTCGCTTGCAGGTGAACCAGCACGTCTTGATTCCTCGTCGTGAAACAGAGCATCTCGTGGAATGGGCACTAGAACAGATTGATGCGGGTGCCAGTCGTGTGCTGGATATGGGGACGGGTAGTGGGGCGATCGCACTGTCTTGCAAAGCCTCGCGCCCTGCAGCACAGGTCTCTGGTCTCGACAGCAGTCCCCATGCGTTGGACTGTGCTCGCGAGAACGCGATCGCGCTTGGGTTGGAGGTCGACTGGCTGTTAAGTGATTGGTTTAGTGCGCTTAGCAGCCGCACCTGGCAGCTGATTATTGCGAATCCACCGTATATTGCCGCCGATGACCCTCATTTGTTGCAGGGCGATTTGCCCGCCGAGCCCGCCAGTGCGCTGATTGGGGGGGCGACCGGGATGGAGTCGTTGCAACACATTATCCAGCACGCTCGCGACCACCTGAGTGACGGTGGCTGGTTATTACTGGAGCATGGGTTTGATCAGGCCAGTGCCGTCCGTGCGGCACTTCAGGAGCACGGATTTTGCGCAGTCACTACGCGAGCAGACTGGTCGGGCCATGAGCGATTAACGGGGGGGCAGTGGACACGCTGACAGACAATCAGCTGGCACGATACGCGAGGCAATTGCTGCTGCCACAGGTAGATTTAGACGGGCAGATGAAATTGCAACGCAGCTGTGTGCTGGTGGTGGGAGCGGGAGGTCTGGGTTGCCCCGTAACACAATATCTGGCGGGAGCTGGGGTGGGACATATCCGTGTGGTTGATCCAGATCAAGTGGAGCTCAGTAATCTTCCGCGTCAGGTGGTGTATACGGAGGCCGACATTGGTGTGCCGAAGGTCAATGCACTGACCAGCCGTCTTCAGGCTGCCAACGCTGATATTGTGCTGGAGGGACGTGTTGGACGATTCGATGCTGACTCCTCACAAGGTCTGCTCGATGGCGTCGATCTGGTGATCGATGCCTCTGATTCGAACCAAGCGCGCCTTGATATCGATCGATCCACTTACGAGAGACGGTTGCCGTGGCTCATGGGGGCTGCCGTGCAGACAGCAGGCCAGTGGATCGCCTTTGATCCCACGCGCCAAGGCGGTTGTTATCATTGCCTAGGGTCTGCGGAACGCGACGAGGGGCAGGGTGGTTGCGCAGCATTGGGTATTTTAGGGCCCGTCGCGGGAATGATTGCCATGCAGCAGAGCCTGGCTGCGCTCAAATATCTATTGGGGGCACCCTTGCAGTGGGGGGTTGTGCACTACGCGGATGGCTGGGCGGATGAGTATTCAGCAATCACCTTGAGCGCGCGACCCGACTGTCCACTCTGTGGCAGCGGAAATTAACCCCTGATGAAAGGCTTTTTTGGGTCACTCTAGCGCGCCGAGTATTTTTTTCACTCGCCACACGATCAGTGCGGTTGCAACCGAGATCCCCGCAATGGTTGCGTACCAGAAATCGATCGTACCCTCAGGGCTGCCGTCACCCCAATGAATGGCCAAAAGGTAACCTAAGGGCAATGCGAGTCCCCAGTAGGAGAGGGTGACAACGATGAACGGAAACCGCGTTTCTTTATAAGCCCGCAGCACAAATGATCCTACAATTTGGATGACGTCGATCATAATAAACAGCGCCGCTAGGCGCAGTAAGCGTAGCGCGAGGTCTCTCACGTCAGTCGATTGTGTGTAGGCACCGATAATCTCATCTGGAAATAGCAACAGTAGTGCCATGGTGAGTAGGCCCACCAGCGCCGACAAAGTAGCGCCCACACGCAGCGCCATGCGCACGCCCTCGTTATTTTTTGCGCCAATGGCGTGGCCCATTCGGGTCGCCATGGCACTGCCGATACTGACCATCGGAATATAAAAGACGTCCCAAAGATTAAAGGTGATTTGATGGGCTGCCACCGCCGCCTCGCCCAGTTGGGCAATGAATAAAGTAATCGCCGAGAAGACCCCCGTCTCTAGAAAGAAGGTGAGCCCAACGGGTAACCCGACGACCAGAATTTCTTTGATCCGACCGCTATCGGGCCATTGCAGCCAACGTTCCGGTAGGAAGGGTTGTAACGGCTTTGCCACCAGCACATAGAGGGTAATGATGAGGGTGCTGATCCACATCGACGCTGCTGTCGCAAGGCCACAGCCCTCTGCGCCCAACTCGGGTGCGCCCCAGACGCCAAAAATCAGCATGTAGTTCAGGGGCACGTTGGCTAGGAAGCCAATCACGCTGGCCATGGCAAAAGGCGCTGTGATGCCCAACCCCTGAGTGTGATACCGAAGTGCCATGAAAATACCGAGCGCTGGAAACCCTAAGCCGACACGGCTGATGTAGGCGGCAGTTTTCGCCGCTGTCTCATCGGCTAAGCCCAGCGTGTGAATAACAGAGCCAATATTCAGGCATAGCGGCGTCATGACCGCGCTCAACGCCATGGCGACCCATAAGCCCTGCGGCAGGAAGCTTCGGACACGTGCAATATTCCCGGCGCCATAATCCTGCGCAACGATCGCTGAACACGCAAAAAGCGTCCCGAGGATCACCAAATAAAGTGGTAGCCAAATATTGAACCCCACTGCAATCGCCGCCAGATCAATATCGCTGTAGTTGCCCGCCATTAAGGTATCGACCACACCGGTCCCGATTTGGGCGGTTTGGGCAATGATTAAGGGCCAGGCGATACCCCACAGAGGGCGCAGCTCGGCAAGGAAGCGGGATACGAAGGACTGTGGCTGCATGAATAGGCATATCCTGTAAAGCGATCGTCTGGGCGAGAACCCGAGGGCGCATTCTACTCCGCTGGGCTGTGCTAAACTGCGCGCTCATTTTTCCCTAGGCACGACTGTGCAAAAAGAAGTCGCTACTACGGCCGATCCGGTCATTCCCGCTGAAACCCATCACACTGCCGCACAAGTGAAGTTTGACACACTGAATCTTGATGTCACGGTGCAAAAAGGGATCGATGCGCTAGGGTTTGAGTTTTGTTCACCCATACAGGCGCAAATTTTGCCGCATACCCTCGGGGGTAATGACGCTATTGGCAAAGCGCAAACAGGTACCGGCAAGACGGCCGCTTTTCTCATTACTATTTTTAATGACCTCCTCAGCCATCCAATAGAAGGCGAACGTTTTCTGGGTGAGCCACGTGCGGTCATTATTGCGCCAACTCGCGAGTTAGTGATGCAGATTGCGGAAGACGCGGAAGAGTTAGGCAGGTTCACTGGATTGCAAACGGTCACATTGATTGGCGGTGCGGATTACCAAAAACAGCTCAACAAAGTGAATCGTACTCCGGTGGATCTCATCGTCGCGACTCCTGGGCGGCTGATTGATTTTATGGAGCGGCGAGACCTAGCGCTAGATCGAGTTGAGATCCTGGTGCTGGACGAGGCAGACCGCATGTTAGACATGGGCTTTATACCCCAGGTCAAGCGGATCGTTCGAACCACCCCTCGTAGAGAGGATCGCCAAACGCTGCTGTTCTCGGCAACGTTTACGCAAGACGTCATGAACTTAGCGCAGCAGTGGACCTTTGAGCCTGTCACGGTGGAGATTGAGCCCGAGCGTGTTGCCACTGCCTCAGTGGATCAAAAGGTCTACTTGGTGGCGAGCAGTGATCGATTTTCTGTGCTGATGGACTTACTGCAAGATCCTGAGGCGGAGAGCGTCATTATCTTTGCGAATCGTCGTGATCAAGTGCGCCGCCTGCATGAGAAGCTGTGTAAAGCGGGGGTGCACTGCGGCATGCTGTCTGGAGAAGTGACTCAAGCCAAGCGCACACGGACCTTAGAGCAGTTTAAATCGGGGCAATGCAAAGTGCTGGTTGCCACTGACGTCGCAGGACGCGGTATCCACGTAGAGGGTATTTCTCACGTGGTGAACTACAACCTCCCCGAGGATCCTGAGGACTACGTGCATCGTATCGGTCGCACCGGTCGAGCGGGCGCTACAGGCATATCGATTAGCTTTGCGAGTGAAGACGACGCTTTTTTATTGCCGGACATAGAAGCGTTATTGGGGCATTCCCTCGCCTGTACCTCACCGCCATGATGACTGTCTGACGCTGCGCTACCGCCGGCTGCGTAATTCTTCGCACCAAAGCAGCGTGGCGCCGATGACAGCGGCCGGAATCACGATCAGGTTCACCAGCGGTATGCCCGTGAAAAAGGCAACGGTTCCGCCGAACCCAATGGTCGAAGCTCTTCTGGCCGCACAGGCTTCTCGAACATCCCTAAAGGGCAGGCGATGATTATCCATCGGGTAGTCGATGAATTGTAGGCTCATCATCCATGCACCCAGCAAGAACCATCCCAGCGGTGCAAACGCAGTAAACACAGGAATAATCGTCAGGAGCAGTACACCCAGTGTCATGGGTAAATAGGTCAGCAGTTTTCTTACCTCCCGCAGAAAGGCTCTGGGCACCTCCAAGAGCGCTCTGCCGAAACCATCCGATGACGGAATCGGCTCACCCGTTACCAGCTCCTCTACCCGCTCGGATAGCAAGGCGTGAAATGGGGATGTCAGCATGAGAACTGCCAGCGTGGAGACATAGCCCGTCATGAGGCTACCGACCAGCCACAGAAGAGGGGTGATTAGCCATGACAGAAACTGAAGCCACTCGGGGACACTCAGCATAGCGGCGTCATAGAAATCAGAGATCACCTGGTACAAGGTCCAGCCCATGAGGCTAAAGAGCAGTATATTGGCGGCTAGCGGCACCATCACAAACTGGCGTAACCCCGGCTGAAAGGTCATGCTCAGCCCTCGTAAAAAATAGCCAGCACCCGTAAAAAAATTGCCGTTCATGGTCGTCGCCGTAATGATTAAAGACTGACTATACTGCGCGTATGACTGAGCAGAGTGCAACCACTAGTGAGTGACGATGAGCTGTTTGCGCAAGAGATGGCTGGGGTAAAACCGCTCGAGCGAGAGGCGCGTGTGCGGCTAATGAAAGAGGCGCTGTCGGAGGATCAGCAAACCGGCCGTCGTCGCGCAGCGGAGGGAGAGGATACCGTCTCTAATCCACTGGTCGATGAGGGGGTGTTGCCACTGGAACCTTGGTTCATCCTAGAATTTAAACGCCCCGGCATCCAAAATGGGGTGTATCGCAAACTTCGCTTGGGACAGTATCAGACGGATGCGCGGCTTGATTTGCATCGGCTGGTGGTCAAGCAGGCGCGAGAGGAGGTGTTTGCCTTTATCCGCGAAGCCACGGAACTGGGCCTGCGGAATCTGTTGATCGTTCATGGTAAAGGCCAGTCTGGTGCGGCATCAGACCGCAAAGCGGTCCTAAAAGGTTACGTCAATCATTGGCTAAGAGAGCTCGATGTGGTGCAAGCTTTTCACTCCGCACAACCGGCTCACGGTGGCACGGGGTCGGTTTATGTCTTGCTGAAAAAAAGCAGCGATAAGAAACGAGAAAATCGGCTCGAGTATATGAAAGGTAGAGTTCAGGATTGAGCGGCTAATTTTTCGAGCAACAACTGGTTCAGTAGTTTTGGATTTGCCTGTCCCTGTGATGCCTTCATGATCTGCCCGACAAAAAATCCGCTGAGCTTTTTACGCTTCACCTCGTCTGCCGCTAAGTATTGAGCGACCTGATCTGGGTTCGCAGCGATCACTTCAGCGACCATTGTCTCAAGTGCCCCGGTGTCACTCACTTGTTTGAGCTCGCGTGACTCAATGATTTCATCGGCCTCACCAAGGCCTTCCCACATGGCGTCAAAAACCTGTTTTGCTAATTTACTCGACAGCGTGCCATCTTCGATCCGGTTGATTAAGCCGGCCAGCTGCTGCGCCGATATGGGACTTTTCTCAATGGCGATATCGGACCGGTTCAGTGCCCCTAATAGATCTCCCAAAATCCAATTGGCAGCGGGTTTTGCTGCATGACAGTGGTTAACAACCGCCTCAAAAAAAGAGGCCATTGCGTGATTCGGGATCAATAGCGTCGCATCGTATTCGCTCAGTCCATAATCACTCACGAACCGCTCTCGTTTTGCCCCGGGTAGTTCAGGTAGCGTGGCGCGAACGGCTTCGATGTAGGCGGCATCAATCTCGATGGGCAGGAGATCGGGCTCGGGAAAGTAGCGATAATCGTTAGCGACTTCTTTGGAACGCATGGAGCGCGTGACATTCTGCTCGGCGTCGTAAAGTCGCGTTTCTTGGGTGATGCGACCGCCGTCGTCAAGGATGTCTGCCTGACGTTCGCACTCAACGTGGATTGCGCGCTCTACAAAACGGAAAGAG
This sequence comes from uncultured Luminiphilus sp., assembly GCA_905478845.1. Classification (GTDB taxonomy): domain Bacteria; phylum Pseudomonadota; class Gammaproteobacteria; order Pseudomonadales; family Halieaceae; genus Luminiphilus. The sequence goes on along the minus strand of CAJQKG010000087.1, from coordinate 7,654 downwards.
TTGACGTTTTTGATTTCTGTACGCGTCCCCAGCGCGTCGGTGCCCCGCTCGCGGAGAGAGATATTGATATCGCATCGCATTGACCCTTCTGCCATGTTGCCGTCAGAGATACCCAAGTAAGTGACCAGTGAATGCAGCGCCTTTAGGTAAGCGACGGCTTGCTCCGCGGTTCTAAAATCAGGCTCGGTGACGATTTCTAACAGGGGTGTGCCTGCTCGGTTTAAATCGATCCCGGTTTCACGGGGAAAGATATCGTGGACTGATTTGCCGGCGTCCTCCTCTAGATGGGCTCGGGTGATGCGGATCGGCAATAAGGATCCATCCGCCATGGGGACCTCAAAGACGCCCTCGCAGACAATCGGCGCAAAGAATTGACTGACTTGATAGCCCTTGGGCAGATCTGGGTAAAAGTAGTTTTTACGATCAAAGACGGAGCGCTCACCAATGGTGGCCCCGATGCCTAACCCAAACTTGACGGCATGACGAACGGCTTCTTCGTTCAAAACAGGCAGCATGCCCGGCATGCCTAGATCGACTGGGTCCGCCTGGCAGTTGGGTTCGGCACCGAATTGGGTTGCCGACCCTGAAAAGATTTTGGACTGTGTCGCCAGTTGCAAGTGGACCTCTAATCCCATGACCATTTCCCAGCTCATGATTGGAAAGTCCCAAAGTTGGGTCGGTACGTATGCCAGTCTGTGTCTTGCTGAAGCCGATGCGCCGTATTAAGAATCGTCGCCTCGTCAAAGGCTTTACCAATGAGTTGTAGGCCCACGGGCATACCATTGATGAGCCCGGCTGGCGTAGATAAGCCTGGCAAGCCCGCTAGGTTGACCGCCAACGTGTAGATATCCTCCATGTACATCGCCACAGGGTCTTGTTGCTTCGTGCCGCACTGAAAGGCGACATTTGGAGCGGAAGGCCCGGCAATCACATCAACTGTCTCGAAAGCGCGATGAAAATCGTCAGCAATAATGCGTCTGACTTGCTGGGCTTTATTAAAATAAGCGTCATAGAAGCCAGATGATAAGGCATAGGTCCCCACCAGAATACGCCGCTGAACCTCTTCACCAAAGCCCTCACTGCGAGATCGAAGATACAAATCTTCAAGGTCGATGGGATCGTCGCAGCGATGACCAAAGCGCACGCCATCGTAGCGGGCTAGGTTGGCAGAGGCCTCTGCAGGTGCAATGACATAGTAAGTGGCGATCGCATAGTGGGTGTGAGGTAAATCGATGTCGATCAGCTGTGCCCCGGCTTTTTCTAACTGCGATAAGGCCGCCATGATGCGCTCGCGGACTTTGGGGTTAAGCGCATCATTAAAATACTCACGAGGTATTCCGATACGGAGGCCTTCTATCTTGCCATTTAGTGCCGCCGCAAAATCGGGTACCGCCCGATCGGCAGAGGTCGAGTCTCCCGCATCAATGCCCGACATCGCTGTTAACATATGTGCGCAATCTTCCGCTGACCTCGCCATGGGGCCTGCCTGATCTAATGATGATGCGAAGGCAATAATGCCCAGTCGTGACACCCTGCCATAGGTTGGCTTTAATCCGGTGATGCCGCATAAGGATGCGGGCTGTCTGATGGACCCTCCCGTATCGGTACCGGTAACCAGTGGCGCGAAACCGGCCGCGAGTGCCGCTGCTGACCCACCAGAACTGCCACCGGGAACACAGTCCAGGTCCCAAGGGTTTTTCACCGCACCAAAAAAGCTGGTCTCATTGGATGATCCCATAGCGAATTCATCCATATTGCACTTGCCTAGGGTAACGGTTCCTGCCGCTTTGAGTCTTGCAACCACTGTTGCGTCGTATGCAGGCTCGAAGGTCTCTAGCATATGAGAGCCACAAGTAGTGCGGACCCCCTTTGTGCAAAAAATATCTTTATGCAACAAAGGGATTCCCGTGAGCGGTTTGCCATCGCCTCGCGACAGGACTTGATCGGCTTCCCGGGCATCGCTGAGCGCCTGATCACCACAGAGGGTGATAACGGCATTTAACGCATCATTTTCTGCCTCGATTTGTCCCAGACAGGTTTTTACCAGCTCCTCGCTAGAAATGGCGCGTGCTGAGAGCATGCGCTGGAGGTCGCTGACCGAGGCATTTAACACGTCGCTATCTGCCATCAGTCAATGACCTTTGGAACGAGGAAATAACCGCTTGCTTGCGCGGGTGCGGACGCCATCAATGCCTCACGAGCAGTGTGGCTGGTCACGGTGTCTGCTCGCAGCCGTTGTGTCATGTCATGCGGATTAGACATGGGCACCACGCCATCGGTATTAATCGTATTCAGTTCGTCGACGAGATCGAGCACTTTACTGAAGCGCTCTGTAACCTCTGGCAACTCAGACTCCGAAATACTGAGTCGAGCAAGCAGGGCAACTTTCTCAATATCTTCTGGAGTGACCGACATAATACCGTTTCCATTTTCGGGGCACGAAAACTAACATACTTGTCGCTTGCCCAAAAACCCCCGCGTTGCTACATTCTCTTGGAATATGACGTTTGAAACGTCAGTTTCGAGGCCATTTATCAATGGAGTGTGCCTCTGCGGGGGAGTATTGCTACTCGACCGCGTCGGTATTTTTGGGTCGCCGCCCCCGCGGCAGGCCACCACAATCAGGGAACGATGATGCTCAAGCGCCTCCGAGGGATGTTTTCCACCGATTTATCGATCGATCTGGGCACGGCCAATACGCTGATTTACGTGAAGGAGCGAGGGATCATTCTTGACGAGCCGTCGGTGGTCGCTATTCGTCTTCACAACGGGCAAAAATCAATTGAGGCGGTGGGCAAAGAAGCGAAGCGGATGTTGGGTCGTACGCCAGGAAATATTCAAGCGATTCGACCTCTCAAAGACGGGGTTATTGCTGACTTCCAAGTGACTGAGAAAATGCTCCAGCACTTTATCGCCAAGGTGCATGAAACTAAGTTTATCCGGCCTAGTCCGCGTGTTTTGATTTGCGTGCCATGTATGTCGACGCAAGTCGAGCGTCGGGCGATCCGCGAGTCAGCCATGAGTGCGGGGGCGCGGGAAGTCAGATTGATTGAAGAGCCGATGGCGGCAGCCATTGGCGCAGGCTTGCAAGTGGAAGAAGCCAGCGGCTGTATGGTGGTCGATATTGGCGGAGGCACCACGGAGATCGCCATTCTTTCGCTGAACGGTGTGGTGTATCGGGATTCGATTCGAATCGGCGGCGATCGGTTTGATGAGGCAATCGTGTCTTACGTGCGGCGCAAATATGGCAGTTTAATCGGCGACTCTACCGCTGAGCGAATCAAGCAAGAGGTGGGCTGCGCGCATAAGTCTGACGAGCTGAAAGAAATTGATGTTCGCGGTCGGCATTTGGCGGAGGGTGTGCCCAGAAGTTTCACTTTGACCAATGACGAGATTCTAGGCGCGCTTGAGGAGCCGCTAGAGGCCATGCTGCGTGCTGTAAAATTAGCACTAGAACAATCCCCCCCTGAACTGGCTGCTGATATTGCCGAGTCGGGCATTGTGTTGACTGGCGGGGGAGCGCTGCTGACTGATCTCGATAAGCGCATTTCTGATGAGACCGGTCTCCCCGTGGTGGTGGCCGATGATCCTTTGACTTGTGTGGCGCGAGGGGGTGGTAAGGCCCTCGAGCTTATGGATCGCCATGTGTTGGATTTGCTGTCAACTGATTAACGCCAGACTACGCGGAGCAGCGCCATCAAGCCGCTTTTCTTAAAACAAAACCCAATTGGTGCGCGATTCATATTCCTGAGCATCGCCTGTTTCCTGATGTTGTTTTTGTTCCGCGACGATCCGCGGGTTGCTGCGGTGCAGCGCGGTGCCATTGATGGCGTCGCTTTTGCGACCAGTTTAATGCTCGCGCCAGTAGACGCATGGGATCGGCTGGGCAACGTCTTCCAGACCAGGAGTAGTTTGCAGGAAGAAGTGTTGCGGCTGCAGCAGGAAAATCGGGTGCTAAAGGGCCAGTCTCAGCGATTGGCGTCATTGTTGTCTGAAAATGCGCGTTATAAGGCGCTCCTGAACTCTGCGCGCGACATTGGGGACGATTTGATCGCCGCGCAAATTACCAGTTTGTCACCGGATCCCGCACGGCACATTGTCATGTTGGATAAAGGCGTCAGTGACGGTGTCGCCGATGGGCAGCCTGTTTTAGGGGCAGAGGGATTAATAGGTCAAGTTACTAGCAGCGGCAATCGCAACAGCCGCGCCGTGCTGATTACCGACAGCGCTCACGCTGTGCCGGTACAGGTTAATCGCTCGGGGCTAAGAGCCATTGCAGAAGGCAGCGGCTCCATTGACCGCCTTATTATCCGACACTTACCCGCCACGACGGATATTCGAGTCGGCGATCTGCTCGTAACGTCGGGTTTGGGGGGGCGTTTTCCATCCGGCTATCCGGTGGCCCGCGTCACTGAGGTGATCATTTTGGAGGGAGATGCCTTTGCCACCGTTTTTGCCGCACCCTCCTCATTGCTAGATCGGGGCCGCTACGTCTTAGTGGTCATGTGGGGTGATCTCCAACGCGAGGTGGCCCCGTGATAGAACGCACGCAGGCGCTGTGGGTCATCTACCTCTCACTGGGCGTCGCGCTTCTGACCATGTTGCTGCCGCTGCCTATGGAGTGGCGAATACTCAGGCCGGACTTTGTGGCACTCGCCCTTTTTTATTGGGTTCTCGCGTTACCCAATCGAGTGGGTGTCGCCACTGCCTTTGGGGTGGGCATGGCGCAAGACTTAATTGAGGGAGCGCCATTGGGCATTTCGTGTTTCGGACTCATGCTGGCGACGCTGGTGCTGCTTTTCAATTACCAGCGGATTCGCCAGTTTGATGGCATGCAACAATCATTAGTGATGCTGGCGCTGATGATACTGAGTTCAGGTATTGAAGGTTGGCTCAGAACGGGTGTGGATTTGCCCACCCTCCCGCTGACAGGCTTGTTGGGTCTTGCGATATCAATGTTGTGCTGGATCCCCACCCGTCATGTGTGTCGCCAACTTCGACGTCATTACGGCGTAGTTTGATGCGGCTGACACTCGCATCGTCTAGCCCCCGACGTCAGCAACTACTGTCGATGATAGTGCCAAATTTTGACAGTGCGTCACCAGACATTGATGAGCGGCTCCTTTTAGAGGAATCCCCTAAGCAATATGTGTCCCGATTGGCAGAAAGCAAAGCCAGAGTCTGCGACCGTCAAAGTGATCTGACGCTGGGTGCTGATACAGCCGTCGCACTGGGACAACGCATACTCGGTAAACCGGTTGATCGCGACGAGGCAACCATGATGTTGAAGTCGTTGTCAGGACGCACACATGAAGTTTATACGGCCGTCGCGCTGTTACGAGAGGGGAGTGTGCAATGCGTTTGTACTTGCACCTCGGTGACCTTCACAGCGCTCTCGCATGCCACGATCGACGAGTACTTGGCCACTGACGAACCCTGGGACAAGGCGGGCGCCTATGGCATACAGGGCTATGCAGGCGCCTTTGTGCAGCAAATAGTCGGTAGCTACAGTGCCGTGGTGGGTTTGCCCTTGTGTGAGACACGTCACTTGTTGCAGCGCGCCGGATTGACCATGCGTCATGGTTAGATCCGTGCTGCAAAGGCTGGGCCAAATTATTTGGCCCGCCATGGTAATGATGCTCGTCGTGCTCGCCATTTATGTCAGTGGTGGCCGATTACTGATGGGTGCTCTGTCGGATTTTCAAGATGAAATAGAGCTCGCATTGTCACAGCGGATCCCGGGCGAGGTCTCGGTCGCTGGGGTCGTAGGCGGCATGGAAGGTTTCTCACCAACAGTGAGTTTCTCCCGATTTTCGATTCGTGTTGATGGAGATGAAGAGGGATGGATACGGCTCAACGCGGCGCGTATTCGTCTTGACCCCTGGCAAAGTCTCATGAGTCGAGCGCTTCGATTTGACGAGCTCACGTTAACGGAGCCGACAATCACGTGGAGGTTCGGTCGGCAACCAGCATCATGGCGCTTACCCGACAATGTTCGCGATCTATTAAATACCTTCGACAGCGTTCAGATTCGCAATGCCACCTTGATTAGCGAGATCGCGGAGGGCGATACAACGCGCTCTCTAGCGCCTTTGCAGGTGCAACTCGACATGGTGAGAGAACGGAGCCGTCGTACGGTGAACGTCTCTGTCGAGGCACCCGAGGGTCAGCTCCTGACAGCACAGGGTTCTGGTACCGGCGATCTTCTCCTATTTGATCGGTTCACTGGTGCAATTCACGGTCAGTTAACGGGTTTAGGCCTGTCTTACTTAGGACCCCTACTGGGTCATTCAGTCGCGGCTGATGGCATTGCTAACTTTTGGTGGCAAGCGATCGATGGTGTATCCAGCGGGATCATTCAAGGCGCATTCGAGGATCTTAGCGTTGCAGATAGCGACTCCTTTCACTTGAAAACACTGCACTTTGAGGCTGCTATTGAGGGCAGGGCAGACGCTACCCAGCTCTTTATTCAGAAAGGTCAGCTTGCGTCGGCGCAGGTTCAGGCGGAGATCCCTCGATTGCAGGTGACACAGCGGGCAAAGGGATGGGAGTTGCGAACGCAGTCATTCGAGATCGCACCCTTAATCAACGTATTGGTATCGAGCCAAATACTGTCTGAGTCAATGAATAGCATGCTGAAGACGCTTAGTCCTTCTGGTCAGATTGAGGCCGCTACGGTGGCGATTGATGCGCTCAATGACCCTCTCAATGCTTGGGCGATAGAGGCCGAGGTTACCGATGTAACGACGAGGCCCTTCCGAAAGGTACCTGGATTGGCTGGGCTCGATGCCACAATTGCGGCAACCGATAGGGGCGCGCAAGCATGGATTCGTTCAACCGATTTCCAGCTTGAATTACCGAAGGCATATCGGGATCCCTTTGTATTGCCGACGCTCACCGGAAAATTAGCGGGCCGTTGGAGGCGCGACGCACTGTTTTTAGAACAGGGGCTCTTTCTTGCTGAGGCGCCAGCCCACTCGGCGAAAGTGCAGTTTGCCATTGATATCCCTCTCTCAAAAGGGTCGTCATCGCCCCTAGCCATGCGTCTGTCGGCCGCCGTGGTTGATGCGCCGCTCTCTATTCGTAACGCTTATGTGCCCTATCGAATGCCAGAGCGGTCTTATGAATGGTTGAAGACAGCACTGACGGCTGGACACATCGATGAGGCGATATTCCTCTGGCATGGTGGCTTCAGGCCTTATGGTGATGCCGGGCAGACTATGCAGCTTGCGGCGAAACTCTCTGACGTGTCGCTCAACTACCAGTTGGGTTGGCCGCCGGCCTTGATTGGCGGTGGTCAGCTGCATATTGACGACACGCAGATCACCGTTTGGACCCCCGAAACCACGATCGCGGGTACGACACTCGAGCGCGCTGCGGTGAACATGACGCTGGCACTCGGTACAGCACCGCTGACGATACAAGCGGTTTCACGAGATAACGCGGTCGACCTGCAGCAGACGTTAGCGCAGCTCCCTGCACTGGCATTCGCCGACCCGATTGTGAATGATCTTCAGATAGCGGGTGATGCCAATACCGAGCTGCGGATCTCCTTCGATCTAAAAAACCTATCGGATACGCTAGACGTGAATGTGGGCCTGATCCTCGATAATGCGCGTATTGCCTCGAATCTATTAGCGCTTCAGGCCGATCA
>CAJQKG010000086.1 GCA_905478845.1 uncultured Luminiphilus sp. | reverse complement strand
ATCGTAAACCCGCCCTTTGTCATTTTTAACCAACATGCCTGAACTCATGAGTCGCTCTTGCGTGGACTCTTGGTCGCCACTCGCGCGGATTAAATTGTCCCAGCCTTCGGGGGCAAAGCCGACTCTAAAATCCCGTGCGATTTCGCCCGTCAGTCCCCGTGCTTTAAGATAGTTCACTACCTTGTGCCGCTCGGGATGCTGACGCAGCGCATGCTCATAAAACTTACTGGACTGTTCCAGGATCTCGTACAGCGGTTTGTTCTGATCTTTTGGCGGCTCCTGTCCAGTGCGAGGGTCGTCCTCAGGAATTTCCAGCCCGACGGTTTGTGCCAAACCTTCCACTGCCTCACGAAAGTCGAGGCGTTCGTAGTCCATCACAAAGCCCAGGGCATTACCCCCAGCGCCACAGCCAAAGCAGTAGTAAAACTGCTTGTCTGGATTGACAGAAAAAGAGGGGGTGCGTTCATCGTGAAATGGACAGCAGGCAGTATAGTTTTTACCGGCTTTTTTGAGTTTAACGCGTCGGTCGATCACCTCGACGATATCGAGCCGATCAAGCAGGTCGTCTAAAAAAGCTTGCGAAAGTCGTGCCACAGTGTCGGTCGTCTGGAGTCGTTGTAACTTGCGCCGTCGTTACCAGCGGCGCAGATGAATGGGTCTCAGCAAGCGAACAGTGTGGACCTCCGCCGTGAGGAGGGCAAGCCGTGCGTGATGTGTCTGCGTTTGCTGGGACCGCGTGTGACCCGAACGTGTGTGATGTGAGCGTACGTGATACGACGGAGTGTGATGTAACCGTGGGAGGTGGGGCGGTCTGTCCGGTGACTCAGGTGCCGAGTTTGGCCTTGACGCGTTGCGAGACTTCACCCATGTCGGCGCGCCCCTGAAGTTGTGGCTTCAGTTTACCCATCAACTGGCCCATTGCCGCCATGCCAGTCGCCTCGATACCTGACAGTGCCTCGTCTATGAGGGCGTCGATGTCGGCAGTTGAGAGTTGCTCGGGTAAAAAGGTTTGTATCACGACAATTTCAGCGTCTTCTTGATCCGCTAACTCGGGGCGATCAGCATCACGATATTGCTTAGCCGAATCACGCCGCTGTTTCACCATCTTATCCATGATGGCAATCGCGCGCGCGTCATCAATCTCGATGCGCTCGTCAACTTCGATACGTTTAAAGTCCGCCTGAATGAGGCGAATGGTGGACAGGGTTTGTTTTTCCCGCGCTTTCATGGCTGCCTTCATGGCAGCCTTCACTTGCTCGACTAGAGAGGGTGTCTCGCTCATCGGGGTAGGGGGATGACTCGAGCGTCTAGTACAGGCGTTGGCGCTTGCGATTTTCGCGCAGCACCTTTTTGGCGTGGCGCTTGACGGCGGCTGCCGCAGCACGCTTACGAATCGTGGTCGGCTTCTCGTAATGCTCACGCTTACGGACTTCGGCAATCAAGCCGGCTTTTTCGCAGGAACGCTTAAAACGACGTAATGCAACGTCGAAGGGCTCGTTCTCTTTTAACTTAATAGAGGGCATTCATCTATCCTGTGGTGTCTACAACCCACGCTTTATGGCGTGGACCCAACGAAAGGGCGCGCAGTATAGGTGCCAAACAGTGATTTTGCAAAGCCTTGGCGGGTGTTAGTTTTTGTCTCTTTTTGGCTTCCAGCGGTGATTTGAGGGTCCGATTGCGCTTAACGCGCCCACTTTGGCGGTTCATAATGGCGCCGCCGGGGTGGATTGGCACATTAGGGATAAAACCGTCATGCGGGTATTGGGTATTGAAACAAGCTGTGATGAGACCGGTGTTGCCGTTTATGACACCGAGCGGGGACTCCTCGCTGACGTGTTGTATTCACAGGTCGCTATTCATGCCGAGTATGGGGGGGTCGTGCCGGAGCTAGCGAGCCGCGATCATGTGCGTAAAACCCTGCCATTAATTGATCAGGCCTTGTCAGAGGCTGCTATTACCCGCGCCGAGATAGAGGGTGTGGCGTATACCGCGGGGCCTGGGTTGGCCGGCGCTCTGATGGTCGGTGCGACGCTCGGGCGCGCTATTGCCGTTGGGCTCGGTGTGCCTAGCCTTGGGGTACACCATATGGAGGGCCACTTACTCGCCCCGATGTTGTCTGAAACCGCGCCGGCTTACCCCTTTGTGGCACTGCTGGTATCGGGTGGGCATACGCAATTGGTGCGGGTAGAGGGTTTGGGGGTGTATCAGCTGCTTGGCGAATCCCTCGATGATGCCGCCGGTGAAGCCTTCGATAAAACTGCCAAAATGTTGGGCTTGCCCTATCCTGGTGGCCCTCAAGTCGCACAGCTGGCAGAGCAGGGGGATCCCACGCGTTTTGATTTTCCGAGGCCAATGGTAAAGCAGGGCGGGCTGGATTTTAGTTTTTCGGGTCTGAAGACGCACACGCTCACGACGGTCAAGGCTTGCGAAGCAGAGGGCGGGCTCAGTGATCAAGACAAGGCTGATATTGCACGTGCTTTTGAGATGGCGGTTGTGGACACCTTGGTGATCAAGTGTCGGCGCGCACTGAAACAAGAGCAGTTGACTCGTTTAGTGATGGCGGGAGGCGTGAGTGCCAATGTGCGTTTGCGCGCTGCACTAGAACAGAAGCTCGAGGGGTGCGAGGTCTTTTATCCAGTCGCCAAGTTGTGTACCGACAACGGCGCTATGATCGCCTTTGCCGGCGCATTACGGTTGGCTGCCGGTGAGTGCGACGGCCCGGATGCCGAAGTCAGGCCGCGTTGGCCCATGACCGAACTCTCCGCGCCCGGTATGGGGAGCTCGGGGGTTGTGGGTGACGTGAAAAACGCACCGCAGTAAGGCGCCATTGACGCGCACAATCAGGGATGAGTGCTATGGATACCGTTTTTATCACCGGTCTTAAAGCGACTTCGGTCATTGGTTGCTATGACTGGGAACGAGACATTCGCCAAACGCTGGTGATTGACCTAGAACTGCAAGCGGATTTTAGCCGCGCTGCGGCAACCGATGCGCTCGAGGATGCCCTCGATTACGCGGCGATCTCACAGCGGGTGATTGCGGTCTGTGATGCGTCACGATTTCAATTACTCGAGGCTTTAGCGGAACATCTAGCCACTTTGTTATTGGCGGAAAATGCCATCAGCCGCTTGCGCATGACCATCATCAAGCCGGGAGCGGTATCAGAAGCTGAGGGCGTGGGTGTGGTGATTGAGCGGCCCTGAACTCTACTGATTAGGGCAGTACTGCTTTGATCTTCTCTACGCGAGCCGCCTGAATAGCGGCCCCCAAGTCCGGCCCTGCTAATCCCGAGTCGGTAAAGTCAGCCGCGGTCACCGTGCGGGCTTGATTACAGGCAGTGCGAAGTAGGTCGATGGTCGCTCTCGCGGCGTCACTGTTTTGTTCTAGTGCGATTAATGTCTCGCAGACCCCCTCGAAGGGCTCATCCCTGCGCAGCGCATCGAGCAGCTTGATCAGCGCCATACAGTCGATGGCGTCCCGCAGGGCCCTCTTGAGCGTCGGGCGCGCAACACTGACCCGCGATGAGAGCAGGCTAAAGGCGTTGGGTACTTTGAGATGCTCGTTGATGGCCTTCACGCGGGCCTCGGGCAGATCTGCCAGCAGCGATGCCCAGCGGCAGTCGAGTCGGGGTGTATGGGGCGCGGCTCGCGCGAGGGAGGTGATTCCTTGGGATACCGAGAGCTCCGGCAATAGCATCGCCAGTGCCTGACAGTCCGCGAGCGTATGAAAAAACACCTCGGGATGAGTCGTTCCCAGCGCTTTTTCCATTTCGACCCAAACCCGCTCTATCGAGAGGTGGGGGAGCTCATCCGCCGCGACGATTTGACTCAGCAAGGCGGCAGTCTCGGGTGCAATGGTGAACCCCAAATGGTGATAACGCGCAGCAAAACGCGCGACCCGCAGCACCCGCAGGGGATCCTCGACGAAATGAGGCGACACGTGTCGTAATACACGGTCAGCAAGATCTTGCTGGCCATGATAGGGGTCGATGATATCGCCCGACGCATCCATCGCCATGGCATTGATCGTGAGATCTCTCCGTTCAAGGTCTTCCTCGAGCGTTACCGCGCGGTCAGCATGCACGACAAAGCCGTGATAGCCGGGCCCCGATTTGCGCTCAGTGCGAGCGAGGGCATATTCCTCTTTGGAGTCCGGGTGCAGAAAAACCGGGAAATCACGCCCGACCTGTGTATAGCCTGCTTCAATCATTTCTGCCGGGGTGGCGCCCACGACGACCCAGTCCTTTTCATGAAAGGGATAGCCTAAAAGAGTGTCGCGGACCGCACCGCCGACAAGGAAGGTTTTCATCTCTGAGCTGACACTCAATGGGTCGCTGTAATATTGCATTATCAAGCGTATGCTGACGTTATGACAGTGATTAGCCGCAGTTAATGAAGCCCACGTTAGAGGACTTATTCTTTCTGAACGCTCATCAGCGGCTAATGCTTCACTGTGGTGACGCTTGTATCGACGCGATCCGTCGAACGGTCACCCCCAAGGCCTCTTGTCTCGCTGCGCACGGTGTTGCCTGCTGCGGCAGTCTCTGTGGCATTTGGTTTGGATCGTTACTGTTAGCTGCTGGGCTATCGTGATGAGAGACGGCTTATGCGTGCGCTAGCTGTTCAGTGTCGTTTCCTCTTCCTCCTCCTCGGTTGTTGGCTGATGACTGCGGCCCCCCTACTTTTTGCTGCACCGCCGCAGGTGGACAACGCGCGTGTTGCC
>CAJQKG010000085.1 GCA_905478845.1 uncultured Luminiphilus sp. | reverse complement strand
CCTCGATCGCTCCTTCATCTTGGTCAAGGAAGGCGTTATACACATAACCGTCTGTTTCACGACCACGCAGTGCAACCCGCGCAGCGAACGTCTCGCCACCGCCTTGGATGAAGCCCTCAGCGATACTACCGCCATTTTCTTCGATGGAGACGTTCACCTCGCCAGACGTGCCGTCACCCACCACCGGTGAGGCGGTAGTGATGTTGATCGCGCCCGCCACCGTATTCTTGCCAAAGAGCGTGCCCTGCGGCCCGCGCAGCACCTCGACTCGCTCGATGTCCATGAGGCCAGAGCGATACTGGCGACCACGGCCGAGGTATACACCATCTAGATACATGCCCACAGACTGTTCAAAACCACGGTTATTGCCCGAGCCGATGCCGCGCATATAAATATTAGTGTTCACCGACGCATCGGCAATGTGCAAGCTGGGGACAAAATCTGCCAGCGCCGCGAAGTTGACAATCGAATTGTCCTGAATCTTCTCTCCGCTTACCGTGCTAATCGAAATTGGCACGTCCTGCAGACTCTCTGCCCGCTTCTGGGCTGTCACAATCACTTCTTCCAATTGCGCTTGTGCGGTTAACGTCATCGGCAAGCAAGCTGCCGCGACCAATTGGTATAACTTATTAGGGGAACGCTTCATCGGTTATGTCTCTCTTATCGTTAATCTTAAGTACTACTCATAGTGGCGCTTCAGGTGGCTGTGGAGCGCCGTTCTTTTCGGGGCTTTCATTATAAATGACTGTTGGTCAACTCTATAGCTGACTGGTGGTCATTTCAAGGGTGAGTCAGCTATTTATCAACTGCTCGATCCGTCACACGCAAAAGTTGTGCAGTGATGGGGAACCTCTACCTACCCACCGGGGTCGCGACGGTCAATTTGAACATGCCCTCGAGGGCTCGCAAATTTTACTGGGCTTTTGCCACTTTGGAAGCCACGCTAACCGGCAAAAATACCGGCCAAAAAAAACCCCCGCTGGTTGCAAGAGCGGGGGCTTTAATCGCTACTCTATCGTGCCGTCGCGACTCACTCTTCTACGGTGGTCTCCGCACTCTCGTCGTCTCCCTCGGGCTGAGGACGATCCACTAATTCCACATAGGCCATGGGCGCTTTATCGCCTGTGCGATAGCCGCACTTGAGAATGCGAATATAACCGCCGGGGCGCTCCTGATAACGAGGGCCCAGCTCTTCGAATAACTTTCCCACTGCCGCTTTTGAGCGAGTGCGATCGAATGCCAACCGACGATTGGCCACACTGTCGTTTTTGGCGAGTGTAATAAGCGGCTCAGCATAGCTCCTGAGTTCCTTTGCCTTGGGGACAGTGGTCTTAATCAGCTCGTGCTCCACCAAAGATACCGCCATGTTACGAAACATAGCTTTTCGGTGTGAACTGTTGCGATTTAACTGTCGTCCGCTGTGACGATGTCGCATGGCTCTTTTCCTTACAAATCATGCCGGGCAATCATTGCCCGGCGTTATTTAGTGTCAGACGCTCAACAGGCGCTCATCGTTTTTGAGGCTCGCCGGTGGCCACGCCTCAAGACGCATACCCAGTGACAAACCACGAGAGGCCAGCACGTCCTTGATTTCTGTCAATGACTTCTTGCCCAGGTTGGGCGTTTTCAGCAGCTCTACCTCGGTGCGTTGCACCAAATCGCCAATGTAATAGATATTTTCGGCCTTCAGACAATTCGCAGAACGAACCGTCAGTTCAAGGTCATCAACCGGCCGCAGCAAAATGGGATCGACTTCTTCCGCCGCTTCAGTTGCCGCCGCCTGCGCCTCGCCCTCTAGGTCGACAAACACCGCCAGCTGTTGCTGGAGGATGGTGGCCGCACGACGGATCGCTTCTTCGGGATCCAGCGTGCCGTTTGTCTCGAGATCAATAATCAATTTATCGAGGTCTGTGCGCTGCTCAACTCGCGCCGAATCAACCACATAACTAATGCGACGAATCGGTGAAAAAGACGCGTCCAGCGGCAAGCGACCAATAGAGCGGGTCTCTTCTTCTGGATTGTCGCGCGCGTCCGCCGGCACATAACCACGGCCTCGCTCAACCATCAATCGAATCGACAATGCGGACTTAGCCGTGATCTCACAAATGACGTGTTCCGGATTTGAGATCTCTACGTCGTGATCTACTTGAATGTCTGCTGCCGTCACGGTGCAAGGGCCCTGTGCTGACAAGGTCAACTGAGCCGAATCTTTACCCGATAAGGACAATGCAACCCCTTTGAGGTTTAACAAGATTTCAATGACGTCTTCCTGCACGCCTTCGATGGCAGAGTACTCGTGCTCCACACCGTCTATTTCGACTTCAGTGATGGCACAGCCGGGCATAGAGGACAACAGAATACGACGCAGCGCATTGCCCAGGGTATGACCGAAGCCACGCTCGAGCGGCTCCAGTGTCACGGTGGCGCGGGTATTAGAGGCCTCATCAACTTTGATGACGCGGGGTGTCAAAAACTCAGTGACCGAACTTTGCATAAAGCACCTTCGATTGCATCAGGGATTGGGGAATAACAGTGTCTCGAAGCGAATTACTTCGAGTACAGCTCCACAATCAGGTTTTCGTTAATTTCGCTGGACAGATCCTGTCGATCTGGATGCGACTTGAAAGTCCCTTCCAATTTATCGACATCGACATCTACCCAAATGGGTTCGCCGCGCTGTTCTGCAATCGCTAACGCTGATTGCACACGAAGCTGTTTCTTCGCCTTCTCGCGCACCGAGACAACATCACCTGGCTTCACTTGATAAGACGGGATATTCACTACCACGCCATTCACCAGTATTCCCTTGTGGGAGACCAACTGCCGAGATTCTGATCGAGTGGAACCAAACCCCATGCGATACACGACATTGTCCAGACGACTCTCTAGCAATGTGAGCAGATTTTCACCGGTCGCCCCTTTTAAACGGGCCGCTTCTTTGTAGTAATTGCGAAACTGCTTTTCCAGCACGCCATAAATTCGACGTACTTTCTGCTTTTCGCGCAGCTGAACGCCGTAATCTGACAACCGTCCTCGGCGAGCACCATGCTGGCCAGGCGCTGTTTCTGACTTACACTTTTTATCAAAAGCAGCAACACCGCTCTTGAGCTGCAAATCGGTCCCCTCCCTGCGGGAGAGCTTGCACTTCGGTCCAATATATCGAGCCATTTGCTAAGTCCTCTCTGACAGCGCGCTAAACGCGACGCTTCTTGGGTGGGCGACAACCGTTGTGCGGGATTGGCGTCACATCGGTGATATTCGTAATCTTGTACCCACAACTATTGAGAGCACGCACCGCTGACTCTCGACCCGGTCCTGGGCCCTTTACTTGGACATCTAAGTTTCTCAGTCCGTATTCTTTGGCTGCCTCACCTGCTCGCTCTGCCGCAACCTGTGCAGCAAAGGGCGTTGATTTACGTGAGCCACGGAATCCAGAACCACCAGCGGTAGCCCAACTCAGGGTATTCCCCTGTCGATCCGTAATCGTGATAATGGTGTTATTAAACGACGCATGGACGTGCGCCACACCATCGACCACCTGCTTGGTGATCTTCCGTTTCGTTGTCTTGGCGTTTTTTGCCATCTCTCTTCTCGCTTTAATATCGACGCTACAAACAGTGATGTAGCTCCACCAAAGTCATCGCCCATCAACCACCCGGGCGACTGCCTAGTTACCTTCGTATGGGCTTTCGAGGCCCTTTTCTCGTTCTGGCGTTCGTTTTGGTACGCTGACCACGCAAAGGCAGACCCTTACGATGTCGCAAACCACGATTACAACCAAGATCCATTAATCGTTTGATGTTCATAGACACCTCACGACGCAGATCTCCTTCGACATTCATATCGGAAACCAGCGAACGCAACTGATCCAACTCACCTTCTGACAACTCGCTGATCTTGGTCGTCTCGGGAATGTTGCTCACTTCACACAACTTCTTGGCTTGCGTCCTGCCAATACCGAAAATATGTGTCAGGGAGATCACTGCATGTTTGTGATCTGGAATATTGACCCCGGCGATACGCGCCATCTTTTATCTCCACACCTGTTGAGCGGCACATAAAAAGCTGCACGCAGTCTGCTCGCCCCGCCTTGGGGCGCGCATCTTAATGATTTGATCGCTACGCTTCAAGGCTCAGCCCTGGCGTTGCTTGTGGCGGGGGTCAGAGGAACAAATAATCCTGACCACACCTTTACGCCGCACCACTTTACAGTTACGACACATTTTCTTTACCGAAGCTCGCACTTTCATCGGAAACTCCTAGTTCCTATCTCACCCGACCTGCAGGACTAACACTCCCGAGGTTGGCTTTCTTCATCACGCCTTCATATTGGTGTGACATTAGATGACTTTGCACTTGGGCCATAAAATCCATGACCACAACCACCACAATCAGCATTGAAGTGCCGCCAAGGTAGAAGGGCACATTGAACATCACGACCAGAAATTGCGGCAGCAGGCAAACTAACGCGATGTAAGCCGAACCAAACACCGTCAATCTCGTCAGCACACCGTCAATATAGTTGGCTGTTTGCTGTCCTGGACGGATCCCTGGCACAAATGCGCCAGAACGCTTTAGGTTATCGGCCACTTCCTGCGGATTGAACATGAGCGCCGTGTAGAAGAAGCAGAAGAAAACAATGAAGCCCGTAAACAGCAAAATATTTAACGGCTGACCGGGACCAATCGCCACCGCCAAATCCTGCAACCAATCCGAGCTATCGCCGCTACCAAACCACTGTGCGACCGAGGCGGGAAATAATAAAATCGAGCTGGCAAAAATAGCCGGGATAACCCCTGCCATGTTCACCTTCAAGGGCAGATGCGACGCCTGCGCCTGCATCATTTTACGGCCCTGCTGGCGCTTCGCGTAGTTCACTGTAATACGGCGCTGTCCGCGCTCGATAAACACCACGAGGTAAATAACAACAGCGGCCAACACCAAAATCCCAAGCAAAATCAGAATGCTAATTTCGCCTTGCCTCGCCTGTTCGAGGGACTGCCCGATGGCTGCGGGTAAGCCCGCCACAATACCGGCAAAAATCAATAACGAGATCCCATTACCGACACCGCGCTCGGTAATTTGCTCGCCCAACCACATCATGAACACCGCACCGGTGACCAAAGACGCGACTGCCGTCACATAAAAACTGAATCCGGTGACATAGGTAAGGCCCTGATTAGCCAATCCCACGGTCATACCAGACCCTTGCACTAGCGCCAGCACGACCGTTAGATAGCGCGTCCACTGAGAAATTTTTCGCCGACCAGCCTCGCCTTCTTTCTTGAGCTGCTCTAACTGCGGCGTCACCGCCGTCATCAGCTGCATAATGATCGAGGCCGATATGTAGGGCAGAATTCCTAGGGCCAGAATACTCATGCGCTCCAGCGCACCGCCCGAGAAGACATTAGCCAAGCCCAAAATGGTGCCCTGATTTTGATCAAATAGCGCCGACAGCTGCTCTGGATCGATACCTGGGACAGGAATATGCGTCCCCACGCGGTAAATCAACAGCGCAATCAGCACAAAACGCAGGCGAGCGAAGAGCTCCCCCATGCCGGCTGAATTCATTGTGGGCATCCCATTCGCCATGGATTACGCCTCGACGCTCCCACCAGCTGCTTCGATAGCCGCTCGCGCACCCTTAGTCACGGTTATGCCCGATGATACGGTGACGGCACGAGTGATCTCGCCAGACAGAAATACGCGAACCCGCACGACATCGTCTCTGATCAAATCAGCAGATTTCAATGCGGCTATATCAATCGTGTCGCCTTCGACTAAGCTGAGTTCGTGCAGTCGTACTTCGGCAGTGGTCCTGCCGATACGCGACGTAAAACCGTACTTAGGCAGACGCTTTTGCAGCGGCATTTGGCCGCCCTCAAAACCCGCTCTCACCTTACCGCCCGAGCGAGACTTGAGTCCTTTGTGCCCGCGACCGGCCGTTTTACCGTTTCCAGACCCGATACCGCGACCCACACGCTTTGCAGCGCGCTTCGCACCCGGTGCAGGACTCAAACTATTCAATCGCATTTCGTCAGACATTGCTCTCGTCCTCCACTCGCACGAGGTAGTTGACCTTGTTGATCATCCCTCGCACTGACGGTGTATCTTCCACTTCAACAGTGTGGCCAATACGACGCAGACCCAGCCCCGCTACACAAGCTTTATGCTTCTGCAACCGACCATGAATACTGCGAACTTGCGTCACTTTAATCATCGCTTTGCTCATTATCCTTCCCTCGCCACTCAGCTAAGGATTTCTTCTACGCTGAGGCCGCGACGAGCCGCGACATCCTCAGGAGAAGTCATGTCACGCAACCCTTTGTAGGTCGCCTGAACAACGTTAACGGGATTGGTAGAGCCGTAGCACTTCGCCAACACGTTGTGCACACCGGCCAATTCTAAGACTGACCGCATCGCGCCCCCGGCAATCACACCTGTACCCTCAGAAGCGGGCTGCATATACACTTTAGAGGCGCCATGCGCAGCTCTAATGGGGTACTGCAACGTGCCGTTTACCAACTGCACTTTCACCATATTGCGGCGCGCTGCTTCCATCGCCTTCTGAATGGCAACTGGCACCTCTCGCGCTTTACCACGTCCGTAACCGACTCGACCTTTACCGTCTCCCACCACAGTGAGGGCAGTAAAACTCATAATGCGGCCACCTTTTACGGTCTTAGCAACACGATTGACCTGCACTAATTTCTCTTGGAGGTCGCCTTCAGTGCGCTGCTCGCGCTGCTGCTTTTTGTCGTTCATTGCCATTTCTTAAAACTCCAGTCCGCCTTCACGAGCGGCCTCTGCAAGGGCTTTTACCCGACCGTGATATCGAAATCCTGAACGGTCAAACGCGACCGAGGACACACCCGCCGCCTTGGCTCGTTCAGCGACTAATTTGCCGACCGCGCCGGCCGCAGTAACGTTGCCTGTTGCATCCGAGCGCAGTGCTTTATCCAGCGTCGACGCCTGAGCGAGGACGGTCTTACTGTCACCTGAGATCACCTGCGCATAAATATGGCGTGGCGTGCGGTGAACAGACAGCCGGACGGTCCCTGCGGTGCGCATCTGCACTCTGGACTTCTTTGCTCGGCGCAATCGCGCTTGTGTTTTCGTATTCATAAACGGTTCCGATTACTTTTTCTTGGCTTCTTTACGTCGGACGTGCTCGTCCGCATAACGAATGCCTTTGCCCTTATAAGGCTCTGGCGGACGAAAGCTGCGAATTTCTGCGGCCGCTTGGCCCACAGCCTGCTTGTCGATGCCAGAGATCACGATCTCTGTTTGCGTCGGCGTGTCAGCGGACAATCCCTCTGCCAGCTGATAGTCAACGGGATGAGACAGGCCAATCGTCAGGTTGACCGATTGACCCGAGGCCTTTGCACGATAACCAACACCGTTGAGCACCAATCGCTTTTCCCAGCCCTCTGATACGCCCTTCACCATATTGGCTAGCAGCGAACGCGTTGTACCGGCCATGGCGCGGCAGTCATCGCTGGCATACGTAATCGTTGCCACGTCTTCCGCGACGCTGACACCGATACCATTGGTCAGCATCAGATCCAACGAACCCTTTCCGCCTTTAACGGACAGATTCACGCCTTCAATCTTGATATCGACCCCCTTAGGGACCGTCACCGGGCTATTTGCTACACGAGACATTTTTCAAACGCTCCAATTCTATTCAGAAGACGGTGCAGAGGACTTCGCCTCCCACACCGGCAGCACGCGCCGCACGATCTGTCATGACACCTTGCGAGGTGGAGACGATCG
>CAJQKG010000084.1 GCA_905478845.1 uncultured Luminiphilus sp. | reverse complement strand
CCGCTGAAAAATACGATCAAATCAATCGCGACTTGGTGTATCGAAGCACTACAGCGCCCAGCTCGAGTAATAACCGCGTACAAGAGGCCGACGCTATAGCGCTCTGGGTTACCGATGCATGGATGATCAGCGATGCATTGCGGCTGGATTTGGCACTGCGTCATGAAAGGATTGATACCTCTGAGGTGCGCTACGCCGATCTGAATCGAGCCAATGTCGCGGCGCAGCGCGATAACGACGTGAGCATCTGGCTACCAGGAGTCGCCGCGCTCTATCAGATAGATGATCAATGGTCCTTATTAGCTGGTATCCATCGTGGTTTTTCGCCCTTAGGGGGCAGTGCAAAATCAACTGAAAAGCCAGAGACCAGCGTTAATTATGAGATGGGTGTCCGCTACGACGGCGCGTGGTTCGCAGAAGTGGTGGGCTTTTACAGCGATTTTTCGAATAAAGCAGAGAGCTGCTCAAATTCTCAGCCTTGTTCTAATGGGGCGGTTGGCGGCACTTTTGTCACTGGAGAGGCTGTGATTGCAGGTGTTGAGGTGCAGCTGGGACATATTTTTCAAACGGGTGATATTGCTTGGCCTATCTCCTTGGCTTATACCTACTCTCACGCAGAGGCAAGCCGCGATAACGCTCAGAGCGGCGTGTTAGACGGCGATGAGTTGGCATCGGTCCCTGGTAATACTATGAGCTTGCGGATGGGTGCTCAGGTGGGTGCCCGTTGGGATAGCTACGCGGTGGTCAAGTATACCGATAGCATGTGCGTCAAAGTGAGCTGCAATCGAGAGGTGTCTCCCTTTGGGGAGACTGAGGGATTTGTCGTAATCGATCTGGCCAGCCGCTACGCTGTCACCGAGTCGTTATCCGCGTTCGTCAAGTTGGAGAATGCCTTGGATGAGCGAGCCATTGTCTCTCGGCAGCCTGATGGTGCGCGTCCTAATAAGCCACGTACGGCGATGATTGGTGTCGAGTGGATGTTTTGATTCGGGCAGTTTGACGCCGAAGGCGCGCTGCCGTCAAAACGCATACTGGCTGCATCAAGGTGGCGTGGCTCGTCAGGTCAGTGAGTCTGCCGCGTAGCGTATCGAGACCACGTACCATTCGTCGATGCCGTCAGGGGTCTCGAGTGAGATATCGGCACCCGCCTGCTTACCCAATAACGCACGACCCATTGGCGAGTCACAGGAGATTTTGCGCTGGCTGACGTCGAATTCATCTGGTCCGACGACGCGCCACTCATGATGCGTGCCCGCTTCATCTTCTACCGTCACCCAGGCACCAAACCAGACGGTATTGGGATCACCAAGCGGTTCTGCGACAACCTGAATCACGTCAAGCCGTTTGCGCAAAAAGCGCACTCGCGCGTCAATCTCGCGCAGCCGCTTCTTACCGTAAATATAATCGCCATTTTCAGAGCGATCACCATTGGCTGCGGCCGCGCTCACTGTTTTGGTCACCTCGGGTCGCTCCACCTTCCAGAGGGTGTGCAACTCGGCACGCAGCACGGCCTCGCCCTCTGGGGTGATGTAGGGTGATCCCTGTACCCGCGGTGGGCGATATCGACTCATGGTACGAGTGTAAAACGCTCGGGTCACCTTGGGAAAGATCGAGCGGCGGATAGTTGACTGGCTGTCCAAAGAGGCAAGCCTTGGTTAACCTGTCCGGCCCTGCTGGCGTAAACTGATTGTCCTGTTCAAGGTGAAATGGATGAAGGCCCATGAGACACATGCCGATATTTAAGGGCCCTCTCAAAAGCGTGATGGCCTGTATTGGTGGCCTGTACTCACTTGCTACGTTGGCTGACTCATGCGTCTCGCTGCAGGGTGACGCCGTTCAAGGGGGACTGCTCTGGGGGCAAGCGCTAGGAGCTACTGAGATACGGTTTGCTGATCAGCGTGTCCCCATTATGCCGGGGGGATACTTTGTACTCGGATTGGGTCGTGACATGCCAGCGGTCAACACGCTCCTGGTGGTAACGGAGCACACCTGCCAGCAAGACATCACTGTGACCCAGCGCGACTATGTGCTGCAGCGTGTGACCGGAGTGCCGCAACAAACGGTGACGCCGAGCCAGGAGCAACTTGCCCGGACGCGCGCCGAGCGGGCGCGGGTTCAGGCGGCAAAAAGTCGTCGGATCGAGCGCACTGATGGTCTTGAGGGGCTGCGAGGGGGCTTTATCTGGCCCGTCACCGGCCCGATTAGCGGTGTTTATGGCAGTCAGCGCATTTATAACGGAACGCCGGGAGCACCCCATTATGGCGTCGATATCGCCCGGCCCGCTGGCACGCTGGTCTCGGCACCGGCTGCCGGAGAGGTGACCTTAGCGGAATCTGATCTTTTCTACTCCGGTGGCACAGTGATCATCGATCACGGCTATGGCCTATCGTCCTCATTTTTACACTTAAGTCAGGTGTCTGTCGCTGTGGGCGACCGCTTGGACGCTGGCGATTTGCTGGGTGCAGTGGGGGCAACAGGGAGGGCGACGGGCCCGCACCTCGATTGGCGAATGAGCTGGTTTGCTCATCGGATAGACCCGCAATTATTAGTCCCACCGATGCCAGATTGACCGATGCTCTTGATCGCTTGAGGGCTTATACTCCTCTTTTTGATCAGGGGGTTTTTCAGTGCTGGATCCTAAACTGCTAAGTGTGCTCGTCTGCCCGGTCAGCAAAGCGCCTCTGGTGTACGACGAGGAAAAACAGGAATTGTTGTGTAAGGCGAGTGGATTGGCTTACCCGGTGCGCGATGGCATTCCTGTCATGTTAGAGGAAGAAGCGCGTGCACTCACCACTGACGAAAAACTCGACTGAGTAGAGAGCCATGGCGGATACCATTTTTGGGAAAATCATCCGGGGAGAAATTCCCTCTGATTTTCTCTATGAGGATGAGCACTGTGTGGTCATTCAGGATATTAACCCTCAGGCGCCAACTCACGTGTTGGTCATACCCCGTCAGCCCATCCCTAAATTGGTCGACGCTGACCCTGAGGATCAGGCGTTGCTGGGCCACTTGCTGTTGGTGGCCGGTCGGGTGGCGAATGACTTGGGAGTGGGCGAGGGGTTTCGATTGGTCATCAACAATGGTGAAGGAGGTGGGCAGACCGTTTTCCATCTTCATTTGCATATTCTTGCTGGCCGCCCAATGGAAGAGGGTGAACTCTCCGCACAGCTTGCCTAAGTACCGGTCACTCCGCCGATACGCTAACGAATCTGAGAAAACCGCATGAAAACTGCCGATATTCGCGAAGCCTTTCTGAGCTATTTTGAGGCGCAGGGTCACACGAGAGTGACGTCTAGTTCGCTGGTTCCTGCAGATGATCCCACGCTGTTGTTCACCAATGCGGGCATGAATCAATTTAAAGAAACCTTTTTGGGTGTCGAACAGCGCCCTTATCAGCGGGCGGTGACGGCTCAAAAATGTGTGCGTGCGGGTGGTAAGCACAATGACCTAGAAAATGTAGGGTATACCGCGCGGCATCACACCTTCTTTGAGATGCTCGGGAACTTCAGCTTTGGCGATTACTTCAAGCGCGAAGCGATTCGCTATGGCTGGGAGTTTCTGACTCAAACCTTGGGGTTACCTGCAGAGCGATTATGGGTAACGGTTCACATCAGCGACGACGAAGCGGCACAAATTTGGGTCGACGAAATCGGCGTAGACCCCGCTCGACTGTCGCGCCTCGATGAGGATAACTTTTGGCAGATGTGTGATACAGGCCCTTGTGGTCCCTGTTCGGAAATTTTTTATGATCATGGACCAGAGGTGCCGGGTGGACCACCCGGTAGTGACGATGACGACCTTGATCGCTACATTGAAATCTGGAATCTCGTCTTCATGCAATACAACCGTGATGCCCAGGGTAACTTGAACCCGTTACCGGCACCCTCCGTTGATACCGGGATGGGTCTAGAGCGCATCGCCGCGGTGATGCAAAGCGTCCATTCTAATTACGATATTGACCTCTTTACCGCGCTAATTGGTGCGGTCGCGTCACAGTTGGGCACCACGGATACGACCAACAAGTCGTTACGGGTGATTGCAGACCATCTGCGTTCCAGCGCGTTTTTGATTGCTGATGGGGTACTGCCAGGCAATGAGGGTCGCGGCTATGTGTTACGCCGTATTATTCGGCGCGCGATCCGACACGGTAATAAGCTGGGTGCGAAGGCGCCTTTCTTTGCGGCGCTGGTGCCGGAGTTGGTAGCGCAAATGGGGTCTGCCTACCCGCAACTACGAGAGCATCAGTCGACGATTACCACCGCACTTGACGGTGAAGAAGCGCAATTTGCCCGCACACTCGACAACGGGATGGCCATACTGGAAGACGCGCTGCACGCCGTCGCCGATGACGTGATACCCGGCGACGTTATTTTTAAACTCTATGACACTTATGGCTTTCCGGTCGACCTGACCAATGACATTGCGCGAGAGCGAGGTCTGACGATCGACTTTGAGGGCTATGAAGCCGCGATGGCGACACAGCGCCAGCGCTCACAAGATCACGCTGGCTTCAAAGTGGATTATAGCCAGTCGGTTAGCATTGCAGGTGAGACGGATTTTCTTGGTTATGATGTGAACGAAGCTGACGGCACCGTACTGGCGATCGTGGTCGAAGGCGAATCAGTGGACACGCTTGCAACGGATCAGACGGGCGTCGTGATTCTCGACCGCACCCCCTTCTATGGCGAGAGTGGCGGGCAGGTAGGCGATTGCGGTCATCTGAGCAGTGCAAACGCGACCGCTGAGGTAACCGACACCACTAAAGCGCAAGGCCATCACTTGCACCACCTCACTGTCACCCGTGGGACGCTCACCGTTGGCGATCAAGTCCACGCGAGCATTGATGCGGAGCTTCGCGATCGAACACGGCTCAACCACTCTGCGACGCACCTTCTCCATGAAGCCTTGCGTCGTGAGTTAGGTGACCACATTTTACAAAAAGGCTCATTGGTGGATTCACAGCGGCTGCGCTTTGACTTCTCTCATGGAGAGCCTGTATCGAGCGAGTCGCTCGCCAAAGTGACCCAAGTCGTCAATGATCAAATCCGCAAAAATGCCGCGGTGTCGACTGACCTCATGTCGATGGAGGCGGCCGTCGAGGCAGGCGCAATGGCGCTGTTTGGCGAAAAGTACGGTGATGAAGTGCGCGTATTGACTATGGGTTCAGAGGGATTTTCTGTGGAGCTTTGTGGCGGCACTCACGTGTCGCGCACGGGGGATATCGGACTGTTTTGGATAACCGCCGAGTCAGGCGTTGCCAGTGGCGTGCGACGTATAGAGGCGGTGACAGGCGGCGCTGCCTTGGCCGCCTTTGCCTCACTATCAACGCAAATGCAGCAGGTCTGTAGCGTACTCAAGGCGGCACCTGACACCCTAGCGACGAAGGTTGAGTCTTTGCGTTCTGAGGTGCGCGATCTGGAAAAAGAAGCGGCCAGATTGCGTCAGAAATTAGCGACGTCCTCTGGTGGCGATTTGACCCAAGACGCAGTGGAGGTCAGCGGTATCAAAGTGCTGGCTGCTCAGCTTGAGGGGGCCACGGTCGCAACGCTGCGGGATACGCTTGATCAGTGCAAAAATAAGCTGGGAACGGGCGTCATTTTATTGGCCGCAGTGGAAGATGGCAAAATCACTTTGGTTGCGGGGGTAACCCCCGACACGATCGACCGGATTAAGGCGGGCGACGTGATTAAGCACTTTGCCAACGAACTCGGCGGTAAAGGCGGGGGTCGGCCTGACATGGCGCAGGGAGGAGGGTCCGATGTGGCCGCCTTGCCTGGCGCGTTGGCGTCTTTCCCGGCGTGGATAGCAACGCAACTCACCTGATACCGCTCGCGAGCTGATCGGTTAGGAATGCGCCTGACGTAATAAAAATTTTTGCACTTTTCCGGTGCTATTGCGGGGCAATGCCTCGGTATGCATTATCTGCTGCGGCCATTTAAACCGCGCCAGTGTGCTGTCGCAGAGGGCATGCACCGAAGCCAGCGTGACCGCCTCGCCACTGAGGCTAGCAATGACCGCGCAACCGATTTCTCCCCACTTGCTATCTGCAACGCCAATCACGGCGACTTCGCGGATATCAGGATGTGCCATGAGAACCGATTCGACTTCTGCGGGATAGACGTTTTCACCACCGGAGATATACATATCCTTAATGCGGTCCTCCACTGATAACCGCCCAGTCTCGTCTTTTCGCCCGATGTCGCCCGACTTGAGCCAGTCGTCCACAAAAGTCTCTTCGGTGGCATCGGGACGATTCCAGTAACCCGGGGTGACCGAGGCCCCTCGCATCCAGATTTCACCTAACTCGCCGGGGTTTGCCTCTTCGGTCTCCGATGTCATGACTTTGAATTCGCCGTAGGGTAGGGCGCGACCGGCGTAACCCATATGCTCTGGGAGGTCGGCTTTCTGTGCCATACAAACGACCCCGCCGGTTTCCGTCATGCCATAGACTTCCTGCAGCAGAATGCCTCGTTTTTGCCAGTCTTTCAGCATCGGTTCGGGCACCGATTCTGCGCCGGTGGCAGCGACTCTGAGGCGGCTCAAGTCGGTGCTCTCGATCTCGGGAGCCAGCGACATGGCGCTCCACATCGCCGGTACCCCTCCGATATTGGTAATGCCCAGTTCAGGGTCGCCAATGGCGGCTAGCATCGCGGTGGGATCAAAGCTTTTCATCATCAGGTAGGGAATACCGCACTTCATTGTCATCAGTACGAACTGCATGCCACCGATGTGAAACAGTGGCATCACGTTCAACGCTCTGGTCTCGGGACTGGCTTCGCTGGGCTGGAGTAGATTGAGGGCCGACGCCAGCATCATACGATGGGTGTAGATCACCCCCTTGGGTTTGCCTGTGGTGCCAGAGGAATACATGATCATCGACAGCGTGTCGCCATTGGCAGGGGCTGCTGGCAAGGCTGCTTCGTTGGTCATCAGGCACCTTTCGTAAGCGCTATCACGACCATCGAGTGTGGTTTCTATGGTGAGATGAGGCATCGCTACGGCATCGATGTCATCAATCACGGCTTTAAATGCCTGATCATAAAAGACCGCAGACGGCGCGCAATCTCCCAGAATATAAGTGAGCTCCGATGCCGTCAGGCGAAAATTTAAGGGGACATAGATGGCGCCTATACGGGTAGTCGCAAAGAACATTTCGATGACATCGGAGCTATTGAGTCCCAAATAGGCAATCCGATCACCGTGCGCGATGCCCTCGCGGATCAGGCGGTGCGCGAGTGCATCGACGCGATCATTTAACTGCTGCCAGGTGAAGGAGCGGGCCGCTGAAAGATCATAGACGGCGAGTTGCTCGGGTTTGACGCGAATCTGCTGATGCAACCAATCGGTATAAAGTGGGTCGGCAATTGTCATAGTCGAAGCGCTTATCATTGCGAGGGGAATAGCCTAGAGGATCACAACAAAGCTTGCCACTATGACCGCTCCTAGTTCTCAGCGAGCGCTGAATCGTGTTTAATGGCGCCTCTTATTCACAGCACATTCCGCACTATGGCGCTTATTGTCCAGAAATACGGTGGCACATCGGTCGGTTCGCCAGAGCGGATCGGGTTGGTGGCAGATCGAGTGGCTCGCTTTAAAAGCGAGGGCCACGATGTGGTGGTGGTCGTCTCTGCGATGTCGGGTGAAACCAATCGTTTGCTGAGCCTCGCGCGCGAGGTTCAGGCCAACCCCGCACCAAGAGAGCTGGATGCGCTCCTGAGCACAGGCGAAAAGGTCACGACTGCCCTGCTGAGTATGGCGCTGAGTCAACGTGATATCCGCGCTCGCTCCTTCAGTGGTAATCAAGTCGGCATTTTGACTGACAGTGCACATAACAAAGCGCGCATTCAGGACATTCAGATCGATACGCTGAAAATAGAGCTCGACAATGGCGGCGTCCCCGTTGTTGCTGGATTCCAAGGTGTTGATCTGCAGGGCAATGTCACCACCTTGGGTCGAGGGGGTTCTGACACGACGGCTGTGGCGCTGGCCGCTGCCTTGGAAGCGCAAGAATGCCAAATTTATACCGACGTTGATGGTGTTTACACCACGGACCCTCGAATGGTCGATGGCGCGAAACGGTTAGAACACATTACGTTTGAAGAAATGCTCGAGATGTCGAGTATGGGTTCTAGGGTTCTGCAAATACGCGCCGTGGAGTTTGCGGGTAAGTATAAGGTTCCTCTAAGAGTGCTGAGCAGTTTTGAGGAAGGCCCGGGTACATTGATTACGACTGAGGAGAGTGCCTCTATGGAAGCGCCTGTGATTGCGGGAATTGCATTTAACCGAGATGAAGCCAAGTTGACGGTCATGGGTGTTCCCGATAACCCCGGGATGGCGTACCGCATTTTAGGCCCGGTCGGTGAGGCGAATATCGAAGTGGATGTTATTTTACAAAATAGCCGTGGCGAACATGCGACTGATTTTACGTTTACTGTGGCGCGCGGCGATATGGAGGCAGCGGCGGCGGTATTGGCACCGGTTGTCGCCGAGTTAGGCGCAGGAGAAGTGATCTCGGATGATCATATTGCCAAGGTCTCGGTGGTGGGCGTAGGCATGCGCTCCCACTCTGGGGTCGCAGCAACCATGTTTAAGGCACTGGCGGATGTCGGTGTCAATATTCATATGATCAGTACTTCGGAGATCAAAATCTCGGTCATCATTGAAGAAAAATATCTTGAACTGGCCGTGCGGAGCCTGCATTCTGCTTTTGGTCTTGATATGGTAGACGCTGAGTAAGTTCAGTGATTGATAACTTGGCGTCATGTGGTTGCGACGCCGTGCACAGTGGCTGCGAATGAAGGGCGGCTCGATTGAACAAGGATGTGAACCATGCTGATATTGACACGACGAGTGGGTGAATCACTCATGATTGGCGACGATGTGACCATCACCGTGTTGGGTGTCAAAGGTAATCAGGTGCGTGTCGGTGTTGATGCGCCGAAGGAAGTCGCTGTGCATCGTGAAGAAATTTTGAATCGAATTGAAGAAGCGGCGGCCGGAGAGGCTGCTAAAGACTAGTAAGCAAGACGGCGAGCA
>CAJQKG010000083.1 GCA_905478845.1 uncultured Luminiphilus sp. | reverse complement strand
TGTGCTAATGAACGAGACAGAGATTTTATGGTTGTCGGATCACGAGCCTATTGATCAGGCACTCGTTTTATTGAATCGCGCACAAGAGAATGCGGCGGCGCACTTTTGGGTTGAGCAAATAAATCATCCTGCCATTCGAGCTCTGATTCAGGCGGATGGCTATCAGCTGCGTCCGCTGGAGAGTGCCCGTGGCAGGTGATGTGCAGGCCATCTGGCTGACAGGGTTGTTGGCCCTGGTGACCACCTTGCTGCTCATGCCCCTGGCGACGCCATTGGCCTGGTGGTTAGCGCGATCGCCTTCACGCGCGAAATCGGCTGTCGAGGCCGTGGTCGCCATGCCGTTAGTGCTGCCGCCGACGGTGTTGGGCTTTTATCTGTTGGTCCTGTTGAATCCCGATACGTTCCTGGGCGGTTTATGGGTTCGCGCGACGGGTGAGGCACTGACCTTTTCCTTTGCGGGACTGGTGATCGCCTCCATGATTTACTCGCTACCCTTTATGGTGCAGCCCCTGCACAGTGCTTTCCGTGCGGTACCGGAGTCAGTGATGGAGGCGGCCGCAACGTTGGGTGCCTCACCGCGGGATCGATTTTTTAATGTCGGTATCCCGTTAGCGCGGCGGGGGTTTTTGACGGGCGCGGTATTGACCTTTGCCCATACCGTCGGTGAATTTGGGGTGGTCTTGATGATGGGGGGCAATATCCCCGGTGAGACGCGGGTGCTATCGATTGCGATCTATGAACACGTCGAGACACTCAACTATGACGCTGCGCATTCTTTGGCGCTGGGCTTGTTGTGTTTTGCTTTTATGTCGCTGTGGCTGGTGTACCGATTGGCGGGCGAGCGTGTTGAGGTCATTCGCGGATGAGTCGTCGATTGGTGATTGACGGTCAGCTAAAGCGGGCCGATTTTGTGCTGAATCTTGCCCTCGATATTGAACTGTCATTACCGGTGGGCCTCATGGGCGCCACCGGGGCAGGCAAGACAACCTTGCTCCGTGTGCTGGCGGGATTAGAGCCCGGTTTTCGGGGACGGATCACCTTTTGTAACGAAGTTTGGAGTGATACGCGGGACACGCCGAGTTGTTTCATCCCCACGCATAAGCGTGGCGTCGGGATGGCGTTTCAAGACAGCCGATTATTACCGGAGCGCACGGTGCGGGGTAATCTTATGTTCGCGATGCATCGTGCCAGTGGGGACGGGCTCAGTGTCTCGTTTGACGACGTTATCAAGGGACTGTACTTGGCGGATTTGCTCGAGCAACGCACCGAGTCTTTATCCGGAGGCGAGCGGCAAAGGGTGGCACTTGCCAGGGCCTTGCTGTCCAAGCCGCGGTTACTCTTACTGGATGAGCCCTTGTCTGCTAATGATACCGAGCGGCGGCTCGCCATGTTAGCGCAGCTGGAGGCGTGGCTATCCTCCGAGACCGTGGCCGTGTTGTATGTGTCACATGCACAAGAGGAGTTACGGCGTCTTACTCACCAGTTGATCATGATGGATCGAGGGGTAGTGAGATCGCAGGGGATAACGAATACATTGTTAACGGAGGTGATCAACGCCGAGGGCGAATCGAGGGATCAGTGGGTCGGCGAAGCGGCGATGGTCGTCGCGGCAGATGCGGATCAGTTATCAGTGGTTTTACAGAGAACGGCAGATGCGGGCGCGACGGACCAATCTACTTTGGTGTCGGGAGACCGCGTGCTGATTCGTCGTATTACGCCTGACACGTCACGGCGTGACCTTCCGCTGCAACCACAATCCGAGCAGGATGAGGCCGAGACCGAATAGCGTGTAGAGCTTGACCGGTTCGCCCGTTATCAACCAGATGAATAACAGCGACAGCGGCGGGGAGAGAAAGATAAGACTGGTAATACGCAGCGCAGAAGAGGTCGCCTTCATCGCACCCATCCACAGAATAAAAGCGATGCCCATCTCAAATAGCCCGATGTAAGCGCTACCGGCCCAGCCTTGCCAAGGAATTGTCAGTGGCGTCTGAGTGAACCAGACCAGACCGAATAACAGCGGCAGAGCGCCCGAAAAATTCAGCAGTAAATTGGTTTCCGGTGCGATGCTCAGCCGAGCGTTGAGTACCCAATAAAAACTCCAAATCAGGGTGCTGAGTAAGGCGAGACTGATCCCGATCGGCTGCGCGAGTTCTAGCGCCAACGGGGCGCCGCGCGTCGCAATGACGATAATCCCCAAGTAGCTGATGCAGGCGGCGCCCAGCGCACCTGCCGTCAAGCGATGTTTAAGCATCGGTACTGCGATGAGCGCCAGCGTAATGCCCCAAGAATAATTAATGGCCATGGCTTCTTGTGCGGGCAATCGGTCATAAGCAGCGAACAGCACCAGATAATAAAGCCCTGGGTTCAGCCACCCGGTGAGTAATCCAATGCCTCGCTGTGTCCATGAGGTGTCTCGGAGCGCGGCAAGACGAGTGGTTTGCATCAGCCGGATGACGAAAAAACACCAACTAAACGTCGTTGCCAGGGTGACCAGCTGCAGTGGCGAGAGGTAGTCGAGCGTGAGGCTAAACGCGGTCGCGACAGTGCTCCACAACAGCACCGCACCCAACCCCAACTGCACTGCAAGACGATCGTTGTGTGTCATCTAACGGATTCCATGCGTTCGTGAGGGTTAATCCTTAGCGATTCCGGGTGCGACGTGCCAAACTATGGTTTTCTTATATGACTCAGGAGCCCACAGCATGGGACACATTGGCGACCATGTCACTCTCGACGAACCCGCGTTTATTCATGAAAGTGCGTGGTTGTATGGCAAGGTCACTGTCGGTCAAGGCGTTTCTATTTGGCCGAATGCGGTGACCCGCGCGGAGACGTACGAAATTCGCATTGGTGCGCGCACTAACATTCAGGATTTTGTGATGATTCATGTCGGTATCGCGTCTCCCACCCTCATTGGTGAAGATTGCTCTATTACCCATCACGCCACGTTGCATGGCTGTGAAATTGGCGATCGCTGTTTAATTGGGATCAACGCCACCATCATGGATGGAGCCAAGATTGGCGACAATTCGATTGTCGCAGGCCATACGATCATCACTGAGAATAAAGTTTTCCCGCCCAATTCGGTGATCGCAGGGGTGCCCGGTAAAGTGGTTGCGACGCGGGATTGTGGTGAGGCTAATACGCTCAATGCGCAATTTTATACCGCTTGTGCTGCCCAGTATCGTCAGGGGAATGATCTATTGCCACCCGAGTCGCTGGCGCAATTCAATGATCTCGCAAAATCGTCTGAGGCGACCTAGACCCACCAGTCCAAGTAGTGCT
>CAJQKG010000082.1 GCA_905478845.1 uncultured Luminiphilus sp. | reverse complement strand
GTCATCTGGATGGATCGCGACCGCCGTGTCGCCTAGCATGGTTTCTGGGCGAGTGGTTGCAACGATCAAGTGACGAACGCTATCGGCACCTGATCGGCAGCCACATCGCGTTGCCCCTCACCGATCGCATTATCCCCATCATTGCTGATGACTATGTTGACCCCGAATTTGGATCAGGCTGCGTTAAAATCACACCGGCGCATGATTTCAATGATTATGCGATGGGAGAACGTCATCAGCTCCCAAAGATCAATATCTTCACTGCTAGTGCGGCAATCAACGACGCAGCACCAGAGCGATTCAGAGGGATGGATCGTTTTGATGCGAGAAAGGCTGTCGTGGCTGAAATTGAGGCACTAGGACTGCTCGAAAAAATCGAGCCACATTCCCTCAAGGTACCGCGAGGTGACCGTTCCGGTGCGGTCATCGAGCCCTGGCTGACGCCCCAGTGGTACGTCGACGCAAAAAAGCTCGCCGCACCCGCGATTGAAGCGGTCGAACAAGGCGCCATTCAGTTCATACCCAAACAATGGGAAAACACCTACTTCTCCTGGATGCGCGACATTCAAGACTGGTGCATCAGTCGGCAACTGTGGTGGGGGCATCGGATACCCGCCTGGTACGACGAGGCAGGAAACGTCTACGTAGGTGACTCTGAAGCGCAAGTGCGGGCCAACCACCAACTGCCAGACGCCTTGGCGTTGAAGCAAGATGACGACGTACTCGATACGTGGTTTTCTTCTGCGCTCTGGACGTTTTCCACTCTTGGATGGCCTGAGAAAACGGATGACCTCAACACTTTCCACCCGACATCGGTGCTGGTAACCGGTTTCGACATCATCTTTTTTTGGGTCGCACGGATGATCATGATGTCGCTACATTTCATGAAAGAAGTGCCCTTTCATACGGTTTATGTTCATGGATTGGTGCGCGACGGCGAAGGCCAAAAGATGTCCAAGTCCAAAGGGAATGTATTAGATCCTATCGATCTAATCGATGGGATCTCCCTTGACGCGTTACTGGCGAAACGCACTGCCAATCTGATGCAACCACAGTTAGCCGCTAAAATTGATAAAGCCACACGCAAGCAGTTTCCAGATGGCATTCTGGGCTATGGCACCGATGCACTGCGTTATACCTTTTACTCCTTAGCCTCCACGGGAAGGGATATCAAATTCGATATCGGACGGATTGAAGGCTATCGCAATTTCTGCAACAAAATCTGGAATGCATCTCGTTACGTCTTGAGTCATACCGAGGATCGCGATCTGTTATCTGAAACAGGCGCAGACTCATTAGCAGATCGCTGGATCAAGAGCCGAATGGAATCAACACTGAAGGCCGTCGACAGCGCCTACGCGCAATACCGATTTGACCTAGCGTCGCAGGCATTATACGACTTTGTGTGGAATGAATTCTGCGACTGGTACCTCGAACTCTCCAAGCCTGTCCTGTGGGATGAAGATACCGACGCGGTTGCGGCGCTGGGCACACGGCAAACACTGATCGCCGTGCTGGAGCAATCGCTTCGTATGCTGCATCCCTTTATGCCTTATCTAACAGAGGAGATTTGGCAGAGCGTTAGCCCCCTCGCAGGCACGCAGGGCGACAGTATTATGCGGGCACCCTGGCCGAGTCACAGACCCGAGCAGATCGATGAAGAGTCGGAAAGTGAGATTGAATGGCTGAAAAAAATGATCATTGCGATCCGTACGATTCGTGCAGAAGCTAACATCCCACCATCAACTGAGCTGTCTGTCTTAATTAGTCACACATCTGAGCTAGACCGAACTCGTCTCACTCGTAACGCAGCCTACCTCGCTAGACTGGCAAAAGTCACTCAACTGACCGCCCTGTCGGCTGATGAGGAGCCTCCTCCCAGCCTGATGGCGCTCTGCGGGGAGCTTGAAATCCGCGTTCCTATGGCGGGCGTGGTTAATATTGAGCAGGAGCTATTACGACTGGAAAAAGAGATCACCAAGCAGGAAGCTGAATTATCTCGACTCGAGGGAAAACTGAACAATCAGGCCTTTATCGAGCGAGCCCCCGCCGACGTCGTGGTCGCTGAGCGTCAGAAACAAGCGCAAGCTGCGTCGTCGATTGCCACACTGAAACGACAAAGATCGCAGATAGAGGTATTGCGTTCCGACTAAAGCCCTGCTAAGACTGCACCTAATAATAATAGCAATGGCGTGGAGTTTTTATGTCAGACCGCCAGGTAGGAACGGTTAAGTGGTTCAACAATGCCAAAGGATTTGGTTTCATTACCATGGCCGATCGTCCAGACGACATTTTTGTGCACTTTAGAGCGATTCAGGGCGATGGCTATCGAAGCCTTAATGAAGGGCAAGAAGTCGAGTTCGCGCTAGTCGAAGGCCCGAAAGGTTTGCAAGCCGAGGAAGTCACGAAACGCTGATACCCTCGCGTCGGCAGGTTTGTTAAGCTCGCGCTCCCCGAGAACGCGAGAAGCACTATGTCAACCTCGAAATCCTCTTCTGGTCGTCAGGCCGAGGCGGCATCACCCCGTCAAAAAAAAACACGCTCTGGCGCTGTCAGTGGTAAAAATGTGCGTCGCTTTCGCGGCGTCGCGATGCCCTATGCAAGCCATGCCTGCATCCGCGCAGTCAAACGGGCAGGCCATGAACCCAGTATCCACGGGACAAAGCTATGGAAATCGAGCTGCCTTATTATTGACTATCTCAAAAAAAATACGCCCAAGAGGCGTCAGCACGTGCTTGATGCTGGCTGCGGATGGGGCATCACAGGGATTTGGTGCGCGCAAAAATGGGGCTCAGAAGTCGTCTCCATGGACGCTGATCCCGCTGTCTTTCCGTATCTTGATGCCGTCGCTGCGCTCAATGGCGTCTCCACGACGCCGTGGGTACAGCGCTTTGAAAAAGTGCGGAAAAAAGACCTCAAGCAAACCGATATTCTATTCGGTGGCGATATTTGCTTCTGGGACGAATTAGTCAAGCCGGTGGGCACCATGATCGATCGTGCCATCGACGCAGGTGTGGGCACCATTGTGATCGGAGATCCCGAGCGACCCACCTTCCACAAAATGGCCGAAAAAGTGATTCAAAAGCACGGCGGTGAGCTGCTGAACTGGCGGCTCACCGGATCAGTGAAAGCAACTGGCGCTTTGCTCGTGATTCACAACGACTGATTACTGCGTCAATACAACCTCCATGGCGAAGGGGCTTAGCGCAACAGGCTCCACACAGTCACGCAGGGCTGGGCGGAAGGCGGTGTCGCGCAGCAGTCGCTTAAGCTTAGCCCCGGCGCGGTCATCGTTGGGCGCATTGGCGGCGGTCACCACAACGTCCTTGGCGACCCCGCGATCCGTCACTGAGAGGGCCACCTGATGCACAGGTAAGCCGGAATCGGGGAGCACAAGCCGCTCTATAGCGGGGTACTCTGGCAGCGCGCCAGGCGTTTCGAAGCGATCTGGCTGTAACTGACAAGCCTGCTCATACAGTGCCATCGCACGGGTTTTCTGCCGATAAAACCACCGCCAATCGGCAAGCGCTGAGAGCGCGTCATGCTGATCAGGCGCGACACTCAACAATTGCTCAAACAAGTCTTCACCTTTGCTCATGAGCCGCCTTTGTAACGCCTCGAGCCGCGGTTCTCGCTCTAGGGAACTCCACTCAGGGTCCGAAAAAGTGCGCTCGAACCGTTGGTCGTCCACTAACACCTCTAACTTGAACTCGAGGACATAATAAAAACCCGCTAGACGAAACGTAAAAGGTTGACACCATTCGCTGCTAACCGAGGGATCTTGGCAGACCGCCGCAGTCATCTTGTCAAAGCGGTCATGAAACTGCAGTAGCTCGCGACCGCGGGGACCCCATTCGACATCCATTAGGACATCCAAAGAGACATCAAAAAACTCGAGTGCCGCCTTAAGCTCTCCCGCCTCGAATGGCGGCAACCCGGATCCGAGTAATCGGAACTGGTACGCCGCCCTCTCCTCTAGCGCTTCCCGGTCACCAGACTCTAGATACAGGGCGATCAGACCCCGCAAGATGGGTAATTGCTGATCACCGTAAAGGCCGTTGTTGACCCGCGCATTATGCAATGCCCGATCATAAAACTCCGCCGCCAGAGACAGATCGCCCGATGCTGACGCGATGGCGGCAACCTCTACCATTAACGCCGCTAGTGAAGGGTGATAAGGCCCAAGGGCCTCCTCTCGCTCACGCAAGACCACCTCAGCAGCAGCGAGATCCGCTCTTGTGCTCAGATCAGGCGGCGCCTCTTGACTGTGGTTTTCCGTGACCTCGGATAACTGCACAAACAGCCCAAAGGGCACGGGTGTATCGGCTAAGGTAAGGTTGCCTGCTAACAGCAACAGGAGCGTCAGGTATTTCACAGTGCATGAGCCTAGCGGGGTCGAAGGGGAATATAACGCAAAAAAAACCCGCCGAAAGATCGGCGGGGAAAAGGTTTTACGGACTCTGGTCTCGACACGCTCTAGAAGGGGGTGAACGCATCACCTAAGACCTGTGATAAATCATGAATGAACTGTATCATTACCACTAATGTATTTTTTTGATTCAACGTAGTCCTCACCGTTATAAAGGAACCCAATGAACCTCAGTAGACTGGCAAAAATTGACCTTAACTTATTGGTGGCACTGCATATTTTAATCGAAGAAGGCAGCGTCTCTAGGGCTGCTAATAAGCTGTCTATTACGCAACCCGCCATGTCAAAAACACTGGGACGACTGCGAGAAACGTTTGATGACCCCCTATTTGTCCGTAGCAAGCGAGGGGTACAACCCACGCCACGCGCGCTGGGGATGGCCGCGGAATTAAAAGCCACACTGGAACAAATCGACGGCTTACTTGACGCAGGAGAGTTTTTGCCGGCGGCATACCAAGGCGAGATTACCCTTGCGATTTCGGAATATGTAGGCTTTACGCTTTTGCCGCCGCTGTCGGCCCGATTACAGTCGAGTGCGCCGAGACTGCGGTTACGGACCATCACGAGGGCAGAGCGACAACTCGATCAACTGGCGAGCGGGGAGCTCGATTTTGCCATTCAAATTCAAAGAGAGGACTACGCGCCAGAGTATTCAGTTTTGCCCTTGGCAGACTCACCGCTAGCGATATTCGTGCGGCAGGATCACCCCTTAGTTCAGCTGACACTCACCCGAGAGTTGATCCGCCAATATCCGCAAGTGGCACTCTATGTCGCCGATAGAGAGGAACTGATCGGAGAACAAGTGTTAGCAAGGGGGCTATTTGAAAGCGACAAGGGCAGACTGGAAACCTCTCACCTATTAACGGCTTTTGAGATTCTCAGAGAAACCGACTATCTCCTAATCTGCCCCGCCTACCTTGCTCGCAGCGAAGGGGCCACGCGTGACATTGTGGCACTGACCTTACCGGTTGATCTGACTTTCAGTGTTCAGTATTCACTGATCGCACACCGGCGAACCGATCATTCGCCGATGCATCGGTGGCTCTGGCAGGAAATTATCGATACGGTTCAGGCCATGCGTTTTAGAACAGTCCATCGCGGATAAGTTACCCACTGACGGGCGATGCCCATCAAAAATTGTGCGATAATTTACTCTGATATTTTGTGTTGCCCCCAATGAACTCATCTACACGCCGTGCCATACCGCAATTTGACACGCCTATCGTTGAAACGCACTGCCATCTCGACTACCTGGCTGAAGAGGCACTAGAAGACGCTTTAAATGCCGCGACGGCTGTCGGCATCGAGAGAATTGTTACCATTGCGGTCTCAGCAGGCAACCTCGATACAGTGCAGCAGATTGCCGCCGATCACGATCAGGTGTGGTGTACGCAGGGGATCCATCCTCATGAAGCTGACAGCTGGAGTCATGAGCTTAGCGAACGCATTGCAGCAAGCTGCGGCAACGCAAAGGTCGTAGCGATTGGTGAAATTGGTCTCGACTATCACTATGACCACGCCGATCGCCGAGCCCAAGCAGCCGCATTTGACGCACAGTTACATATTGCGTCAGAGGCCTCGTTGCCCGTGGTCATTCACACCCGCGAAGCCGATGAAGACACTCGCGCGATCTTAGCGAACCATAGCCAGGCGCTCCGCCACAAAGGGGTTATCCATAGCTTCACAAGTTCCTTATCACTCGCCGAATTTTGCTTGGGCGAAGGGTTCATGCTGGGGTTCAATGGCATTATCACCTTCCGTAATGCCGATAATGTCCGAGCCGTCGCTGACGCCACTCCCGCTGAGCGCATTGTCCTAGAGACCGACGCCCCTTATCTCACGCCCGTACCTTATCGTGGACAACCCAATGAACCACGCTACCTGCCTTTTATTGCTGAAACCTTAGCGGGCATCAAAAACCTCGATACCGAAGTGTTTCTTAAACACGCACGACGCAATAGCTACCAGCTGTTTTTCTAGACGATGACTGATATTTTTATTCCCGGACAACGATGGGTCAGTCATGCCGATAGCACGCTTGGCTTAGGAATTGTCACCAACGCAGACAGCCGTCGCGTCACACTGCACTTCCCGGCGGTGGAAGAAGAACGCGTCTACGCCACTGATCGCGCCCCACTCACCCGACTGCTGCTCAAAACCGGCGATCAGTTAATCCGTATGGACGGCACCTCACTCATAGTGGTGAGCGCAGAACAAAACGCAGGAATTATGGTTTACGCCGCAGAAGACCAAGAGGGCGTGCTCTGTCAGGTCAATGAAGCCGAGCTTGATGCCCATATCGAACTCAACACACCGGTCGAACGACTGCTTAATAGCCAACTTGGCAAGCCCGCTGATTTTGGATTGCGACAAACGACCCTCGAACACAATGCCTCAGCAGATGGGTTCGGTTTGCGCGGTTTATTGGGGGCGCGCACCACTCTTCTTTCTCATCAACTCTACGTTGCCGCCACAGTGGGCGCCCGATTTGCACCGAGAGTCCTACTGGCTGACGAAGTCGGGCTAGGCAAAACGATTGAAGCCGGCCTCATCATCAGTCAGCAGCTATTGCGTCAGCGAGCGCAGCGCGTGCTGATACTCACCCCTGAAACGCTGACCCATCAATGGCTCATTGAGATGCAAAGGCGCTTCCATTTGTCCTTCTCTCTATTGAACGCAGCACGACTCGAAGACACAGATCCCGATGAAGAATTCTCTGAATCACCTCTGGTGCTCTCTCCGATCAATCTGTTTGAGTCCGATACAGCGCTTCAGGAGTGCGTTCGGCAAGTTGAGTGGGACATGGTTGTGATTGACGAAGCCCACCACATCACAGGCCTTAATCATCCCCGCTCTAGTCTTGGCGACTTTATACACTCGCTCTCGCAGCGTACCCGAGGGCTTCTACTATTAACCGCCACGCCCGAGCAGGCCGGGCTTGAAAGCCATTTTGAACGACTACAACTCATTGACCCGGCGAGGTTCAATCAGTTTCAGCAGTTCGAAAATGAGCAAACACAGCTTGCTATCTGGAACCAAGCGATCGAACAATTAGAACAAGGCCTACCCTGCCATCTACCTGCCGGCATTGACACTGATGCTGATCCCGAAATGCAAATCCAACAGATGTTAGATCGGTACGGCACCGGCAGAGTGCTTTATCGCAACACACGCCAAGGCATTTCTGGCTTTCCGAATCGGCACCATCAGTGCTATCCGTTAGCCGCACCTACGCTCTATGTCAGCGATACCGGCCACCTACATCCAGAGACATTGCACCCAGAGGCGCAATGGATTGAGGCAGACCCTAGAGTCATCTGGCTACAAGAAAAACTGAAACAACTCCGACCCCACAAAGCGCTCGTCATTTGTGCTGACAAATATACGGCCATGGCGCTAGAAAATTATCTTCACCTCAAAGCGGGTGTGCGATGCGCCGCATTTCATGAGGACCTCAGCCTAGTCGAACGTGATCGAGCTGCAGCCTACTTTGCCGAAGATTCAGGCGGCGCCCAGGCACTAATCTGCTCTGAAATCGGCAGTGAAGGGCGAAACTTTCAATTTGCCAAACACCTCATTTGCTTCGATTTACCGAAACACCCCGACTTACTAGAGCAACGCATTGGCCGACTCGATCGCATTGGCCAGGGTAGTGATATCTATTTGCACCTTCCCATTTTGGAGCATACCGCGCAGCAAGTAATTTACCGATGGCTGGACGAAGGTCTGAATGCCTTCAATGCAACTTGCTCCGTAGGTCATCAGTTATATACCGAGTTTAGTGAGGCATTAGCAGAGGCCATGCTGGACAGCCGCGAACTAGAGGATCTCATCGCGGCAACGATCAAACGTCGACAGGCGCTTCTCCAGGAATCTGAACAAGGACGCGATCGACTACTAGAGCGCAACTCCCACGATCCTCAGCGAGGGGCAGCCATCATCGCCTCGCTTGAGCAACGGGAATCAGCAGCAGGGTTGCTCGCTTTTAGTGAGATGCTGTTTGATCGTATTGGTATTGATCAAGATTATCTCGATGAGCAACTAATGGTCATCAAGCCCACTGAGAATTTGGTCACCGGGCAACTGCCAGGACTAGACGAAAATGGCGCCACAGCAACCTATGACCGTCAGACTGCGTTAAGTCGCGACGACGTTATCTTCCTGACCTGGGAGCACCCCATCGTCATGGAATCAATGGCCACCTTGCTCAGTAGTGATATTGGTAAAGCCAGCATCGGCACCTTCAAGCACCGCGGTGTTCCGGCGGGCACCGTGCTCCTTGAGGCACTCTATCGGGTTGAGTGCCTCGCGCCACGCTATTTAGAGACAGGACAATTTATCGATCAAGCACCCTTACGAATGCTAGTCACCGTCGACGGTAAAGAAGTTGGCGATCGACTGTCATCGTCATTTCTCGCTGAGCATCTGCAAAATGTTCCAACCGCTACCAGCGCCGCGGCGCTGAGCAAACTCCGCCCGACACTTGAATCGCTATTTCCACTTCTCGATGCGGCCGCAGTCAAAACGGTAGTCGATCG
Source organism: uncultured Luminiphilus sp. (assembly GCA_905478845.1). GTDB lineage: Bacteria > Pseudomonadota > Gammaproteobacteria > Pseudomonadales > Halieaceae > Luminiphilus. Next base: position 2,179 of record CAJQKG010000082.1, on the reverse strand, counting down.
GCGCGAACACGCCGTTAACCAAGCCCGGCAAACACTCCATGCGGAATGGGATCGGTTGCAATACTTACAATCCGTCAATCCCTCCATTCGAGAAGAAGAGGTGCTGGCGATGGCACACCACCGTGACGCCTGCTGCGAAGCACTTTCTCAAGCCCAGCCGGTACTCGAGGGGTTGCGTGTGTGCATCGCGATCTAGACTGCGATACCCGTTACTAGATTATTATTCAGAGGACGGCTGATACCAAATCGGCGAGGTATACGCACGCTCCTGAATCGTGTCGGGCCTCCGGGTATCTATGTCGCCCCCCAAAGCGAGTGCATCGAGCAACGAGTGCCGTGCGGTCGGTATCTGTAGCACACGGACATAGTAGAAGGCCGATTGAAGCGGATCAAAAGCCGGATCACGCCAGACCACCCGCAAGCTGGGCGCCCCGATGGTATTGGCCGTCAGCCCCGTTTGCAGATCGACCGATGTGCCGACAGACAGCAACTCGCCCTCGCCATCGAGCCTGCTATCACCGCCCGACCAAGCCACGTCAATGACCTGCTCTTGTGTTTCGCCTGCTTCATCAAGCCAGCCCTTGACTACCTGAACGCGATCTAGAAAAGCGCCCCGCGGATCCGCTGAGGCCTCGATCATCAGGGTGAACTGATCACCTGACTGAGCCCCACTCATTTCGCCCCCCATCGGCACAGCTTCGGTGGCGATATTGTCTGGGAAAGCGGCATCTTCAAAGACCGATGTCTCTAGGTTCAGACCTGCATATGTTCTCACCGCAATTCTCGGACCACTCGTTGCGTAGACCTCGCGCCGACGCATAGCGGCCACAATCGCTTCCCGAGTGTTATCGGTTGCCCATACTGCCGCGAGTCCCGACGCACTCATGCCCCAGCCAAACGTCCCGCGCGCATCATCAGACCACCCTCCACCTTTATTAGAGGGAATCGAGTCGGTCGCCATTTTGCCGTGAAAATTATCTTCTTCTGCCGAAGGCAATGCCGTATGCGCATCGGTAGAGCCAATCACACCGAACTGATAAGGGTTGATACCAATCGCTGCGTCCAACTCCAAACCGACCTTTAAGGCACTGCGAATATAGTCGCCCCGCTGCGGCACATAGTCCGTCCACTCACGCTGAATGTAATAAGGATAGCGCTCGAAGTCTGCAAATGTGTCTTCAGGCGCCAGCACTGGGTGCGTTTCTGAATCGCCCTTGATCTGAGTTATCTCAACAATCGGCTCCCAGTAGCGACGCACCTCAGCGTAATCGCGATCAATGGCGTCGCCACGAAGGTCTCGCACATCAAACATTGAGCCTTTCGAAATATTAGAGTTATGCGGTATTGCAATAAAATCGCCGCCGGTAGCGCGGCTCGTTTCCTCTAGCCAATCCCAAAGATCGCTGGGGAAGGAGCTATCATCAAACCCAAAAGGGGCAAACGTTTGCGCCTGGTCTGCCGCAATATCTGACACCACCACGCGGTGAAGATTCGCGCCTCCCGGAATCAAAGAGTACTCCCAACCAATCAGCGCAGTAAAAACGCCGGGGTCGTTGTGACGCTCTGCGGCATCAGTGATCAATTTCCAAGTATCAACCTCAACCGTCGGCTGCCGAGGCACTAGCCCGCTGACCCTATCCTCTTCCCAGCCCAGCATTGCCTCCACCGCGTTTTCCGCCGGCTTGGGTAAGACCTTGGTGAAGAGCTGACGACCGCTGTCGCTATCCACCGCATCACGTAATAAATACTGAACGATTCGCGTCCAAATGCGCTCCTTCCAACTCAGCCCGTCTGTGATCATCGGGTTCAAGTACAAGCTTCTAATGACCCCTAAATACTCGGCGTGATCTGAGACCACCAAAAAGTCGAGCGGCGTGCCAATCTGAACCCTTGCTTTGTGTCCGGGGTGAACCACCGGCTTACCTTTTGCATAGTGGTATGCCGTATCAGGTGTCGCCGTAAGATTGCCATTGGTGAAGGCATCGGACGAATAAGTGGAGTGCAGGTGTGTGTCTCCCCACAACAGTTGCTTCTCTTGCTCCTGCTCCTGCGCCTGCGCTGGCGTAGACAGCCCGTGTGGCGACAATACCGCCACCACCAGCCCCGTCACTTTGAGTAGTGAAGACGCACCACATTGAAGATCATTCATTTTTATTGTTAGCATGATGGTGACTCCTTC
>CAJQKG010000081.1 GCA_905478845.1 uncultured Luminiphilus sp. | reverse complement strand
TCGTGGTGGGCTTTTCCGCTGATCACTACCAGCAACAATTTAATGTTTGAGGAGTTACTACCGTGAGTGCTTTGCATGGATTTGGTTTGGGAATCGCCTCTGAGAATGCAACGGGAGACACGCTCGACGTCTTCTATCCTCAGCCGTTGAGCCATGTCAGTGGTGCACTCTGCGACCGACTGACTGGCGTGACAGGCCGTCTGGACAGTGCGCAACTTCGCGAACTCGCCACCATGCTGCACGAAGTGGGCGAGAGCACGCTGGGCGACATAGCCAGCCGGCTCATTGAGACCGATAAGCCCATTGTGGCTGCGGTGCTGTCCGATAATCGCGCCGCGGGCTCGGTTGAAGAGGCCTATCTCAAGCTTCACTTGTTGTCGCACCGACTGGTGAAGCCTCACCAGACTGACCTGACGGGCCTCTTTGGTTTATTACCCAATGTCGCTTGGACTGATCAAGGACCGATCGACCTCTCTGAGCTACCGCAGCGACAGTTAGATGCGCGACTCCGGGGCACCGTCCTCGAAGTGTCCAGCGTGGATAAATTTCCTAAGATGACCAATTACGTTGTGCCAGCTGGCGTGCGCATCGCCCACACAGCAAGAGTTCGGCTTGGCGCCTACCTGGGAGAAGGGACCACCGTGATGCATGAAGGGTTCATCAATTTCAATGCAGGCACTGAAGGTCCCGGGATGATTGAGGGCCGCATTTCAGCCGGGGTGTGGGTGGGAACAGGCTCCGATCTTGGCGGAGGCTGTTCGACCATGGGCACGCTATCAGGCGGCGGCGATATCATTATCTCCGTCGGCCGAGAGTGTCTCATTGGCGCGAACGCTGGACTGGGCATTCCCTTGGGCGACCGCTGCACCATTGAGGCAGGACTCTTTGTGACGGCAGGCACCAAAGTCAGTCTGTTAGATGAGTCAGGTAACGTGGTCGATACCGTCTCGGCGCGCACGTTGGCCGGCCGTCCCGATCTTTTGTTTCGGCGCCATTCCGTGACGGGCTCGGTGCAATGCCTGACCAATCAGTCTGCCATCGCGTTAAACGAGATGCTCCATGTCAATAATTGACCCTGAAGACGCAACACTCGCCCTTACAAGAGCCTTAATAGCGTGTCCATCAGTGACGCCCGAGGATGCAGGCTGTCAGCAACTCATGATGGATCGACTCAGCGCTGCGGGTTTTGCCTGCGAGCCCATGCGGTTTGCGGAAGTCGATAACTTTTGGGCAACGCGAGGCGAAGGAGGCCCCCTACTCGTCTTCGCTGGACATACTGACGTCGTTCCCCCAGGGGATCAGTCGGTGTGGCAATCGGACCCCTTCCAGGCCACCGAGGCAGGAACAGAGCTGGTCGGTCGTGGCGCTGCCGATATGAAGGCCAGTTTGGCCGCAATGGTCGTTGCCTGCGAACGCTTTGTCGCCGAGCGTCCACACCACAGTGGCCGAATCGGTTTCTTGATTACCTCAGATGAGGAGGGACCGGCCAAAAACGGAACGATTAAGGTGATCGACACGCTGACCGAACGGGGTGAGCACATCGACTGGTGCGTCGTGGGCGAGCCGTCTAGCACCGAACAGCTCGGTGACCTCGTTAAAAATGGACGAAGAGGATCGCTTAACGCAACGCTCATTATTCGCGGCACTCAGGGACATATTGCCTACCCTCACCTAGCGGACAATCCAATACATCGGGCCCTGCCCGCCTTGCATGCGCTGGCGACCGAACAATGGGACACCGGCAATACTTTTTTCGATCCCACTGCCTTACAAATTTCAACCGTCAGAGCAGGGCATGGCGTCACTAATGTGATCCCAGCGAGCATCGAGGTCATCTTTAATCTCCGATTTAGCACAGAGATCAGCGTTGACGACATTAAGACACGATGCGATGCGATTCTTCAGCAACATGGCTTGTCTTACGATCTGACTTGGTCGCTCAGTGGAGAGCCTTTCTTGACCGAGCCAGGCGCCCTACTGAATGCCATCAAAGACAGTATTCAGGCAGTGACGGGGCTCGACCCTGAAGTCTCGACAGGAGGGGGAACGTCTGATGGCCGCTTCATCGCGCCTACCGGCGCACAGGTCGTCGAGGTAGGCCACGTCAATAGCACGATCCACCAGTGCAATGAACGGGTCAGTATGGCGGATATCCCAACACTGACTGCCATCTATCTGGCAATACTCAAACGGCTTTTACCAGCAGAGTGATGATCTAGGGGGTCGTCTCTGCTCGTTCACTCAGCCATGCCTCCGGCTGCATCACGTTAAGTTGCAGACGTTGCTGCTGCCATCTGGGTCGCTCGATTCGGACCCACGCCTCAGTCAATGCCTGAAGTCCGGCCCCTAAAGCAGTGCCGGCAGTGGTTGGCTGGGACAAGATCGTCATGCCGCGACTCGCTGGTGCCGACATGACGGCCTTCGCGGCGGCGGCACCGATGGCGACCCGCTCAATAAAGCCTCTGGCGTGATCCAAAGTGACTTCTAATGGCACTTCCAATGGCACTTCCAATGGCACCTCCAATGGCACTTCCAATGACAACTCTAATGGCATCTCCAATGACACTGCTAATGGCGATGCTAATGCCTCGATTGCCCCACAGTGATGCGGTGCATCCCAGGGAGGTAGCACCAACACCACCTCTTCAACCGGACGGCGCTGCCGTACGAGATCGGACAACAGACCGCCGCCAATGATGGTTCCCGCATCGGCATCATGCCACTCGGGTTCTAGACCATCGGCCCGGGGGGCGGACGGCTGCTCGTTGACTGCCCGCCTCAGGTCGTCTGCAACGGCGAGCCGCCCGCAAAATACCTGGCGACTGCGGCGATGCTGCCGAAGAGCTGCTACCGCAACGTCTGTGGCAAGGTATTCAACGCCAATCCATATGCAACTCGCTATCGTCAATGCTATCGCTCCTATTCACTGCTGCGCTATACCGGCTTTTTTCAACACTGTGCGCTAGGCGTTTTATCAACCGTGAGGCTCGCCCAGCTATCGCTCTGGCTACTGCTACTGTTGCACTGAAGTGCTATGAGCATTACGAACAAACACATCGAATCTCACTGACTTGCCCGATAAGGTGAAAGACGCCTTTCGCTCGCCTAATACGGGCGCCTTCAAGGGGCGTTTGACCACAATACGATCAATGGCCTGCTGCCAAGCCCAGGCCATGAGCGACTCTCCCCCATCATGGGACGCTGATAAGTACTGCAACATCATCGCCTCCTTCTTAACCGCCGCTGCCTTTTTCCGCTCAGGGAACATGGGGTCGATATAAATCACGGTTGCGGCATGCAGCGACTGCGCTTCACTCTGACCTGAGCAAACCGTCATTCGCTCTACCGCATCACGAACGGCGTCATAACGGCTGACTTGAGCACATAGAATCGCATCTTGCAAAAGCCAAGCCAGCGCGGGTGTTTGTTCACACAGTGTGACCCGGCAACCTAAATCAGCGAGCACAAAGGCGTCTCGCCCTAGGCCGCCTGTGGCGTCGAACACGACCGGATGTCGATCATTCTTGACACCAACGGCCCTGCCCAAAAGCTCATTTTGACCCCCGTGACGCCGATGCAACATGGCGGCTGAATCGAACCGTATCGCCACTTTTAGACCGGCGGTTTCTAGCCATGCGCTGGTCTCACCCACCACAAGCTCAATATCATCTGATCTCGATACGGGGTGATAAGGCAACGCTAATTGCGCCGCCGCCTCTCGGGCACGCAGCGGTGATTCACCGAGCACCGGCCTGACGACAACCTGTCTCGCTGTGCGGCCTGAAACCTGAGAGGGAGTAATTTGCATTCAATGGGGGGCCATGCTTGACTACGCGCCCGTGTATCTTAATCGTTATATGACCTCACTGAGTATGGTTTTTAGCCATCGGCCTCTGTGCCTGCTGGCGGCGATCCTCCTGTGGCTACCCAGCTGCGAGACGTTGGATCGCTATGACATCACCATGAATGATGTGCCTGTTTACCAGGCGGCCTCCGTCGTGACCGTGTCTGGCGTAGAAGACAGGGCGTTGGCCCAGTGTTTACAGCAGACCCTCAACGATAACCAAGCGACCACTTTCACTGCCTTAACATCGTTGAATTGCAGTCATGGGGGTATTACGACCCTGGCGGGACTGGAGCAATTTACCGGACTCGAATCAGTGAAACTCAGCGGCAATCAAATCCGCAATCTGCTGGTGCTGGAACGGCTCTCCGCGCTCGAGGCGCTTTGGCTAGATGACAACACCATAATCGATCCGATTCCTGTGTTGCGCATGGCTACGATTCGTCAGCTCAATCTCTTGGGCAATACGACACTGCAGTGCCCTGCCCCAACGGAAATACCTCCCCGTATTGTCATCACCCTCCCGGAGCACTGCGGATCGTGATGACCTATTGGCTCTACAAGATACTGGCGCTGTTGCCACTACCCGTTAAATACGGACTATCGAGCCTGGCCGCATGGTTACTGGGTAGGGTGTTTCGGTACCGGGCCCACGTCGTGGCTAAGAATTTACGCAACGCCTTCCCAGAGCGGGATGCGCACTGGCGCAAAGTGGTAGCCCAGCGCTTTTATCGACAATTTACCGATGTCACGATGGAAATACTCCATACCTCGCGGATGAGCCTGGATGATTTCGCACAAAGAGTCACGATCGAAGGGATCGATGCGCTAACCCGACTCTCTGAGAATCGGACACAATCCGTCATCGTGTTAACGATTCATCAAGGTAATTGGGAATGGATGATGCACGCAGCCAATGCCCACACCGGGATGGCCATCGACCCCGTTTATCGACGCCTTCATAGCCCGGGAGCAGATCGGTTTGCTTACGAAGCCAGAAGTCAGTTTGGTGGGCAGCCCATTCTCATGGAGAAAGTAGCGAGAAATGTCTTAAAGCACCGCAGGCGCTGTCGCGCGCTGGTGCTAGTCGCCGACCAGTCTCCGGGGCAACGCGATAACGTCTACTGGACAAAATGGCTGAATCAACCGACCGCTTTCTTTACTGGGCCAGCGACCATCGCGCAGCTCACTGAGTTTCCAGTCATGTTTGCCCGATGCCGACGGGAGTCACGCGGGCATTACCACCTGCAACTCCAGCCGATTGTTGAAAAGCCCGGTCAGTCGACGCCGGAGGAGATTATCGAAGCCTATGCTCGTGCCGCAGAGGAATCGATCCGGGAGGAGCCCGAGAGTTTTTTGTGGTCCAACCGCCGCTGGAAACACCAACCGCCTGATGGCCTCGCCTAAAACCTACGCGCTGACAGCCGCCTCGGATACAGCATTAACGCTACCGACATCGAACCACCCAAAGCCGCTGTCTTGCGTCGCATGAATAATCGTACACTGCTCTCGATCTGACCAGCCAGCCAACATTGCATCGGCCAGTTCCGGGCGATTATTTTGTTGACTCAGATGAGCAATAAACAAAAATTTAAGGTTCGTGGTATCAGCACAGTCCAAAAACTGCCTTGCCTGAGCATTTGCCAAATGACCAAAATCACCGCCCACTCGGTTTTTGATCGAGCGCGGATAGGGGCCCCTCATCAACATGTCCGGATCATGGTTGAACTCTAAAACCAAAGCGTCGCACTGCGCAAAAGCCTGGAGCACGTGGGGTGTAATACTGCCCAGATCGGTCAGAACACCCAGTTTTAAATGATTATGCTGTAGGCAATACTGAACGGGTTCGCGCGCATCATGTGGCACGGGCTCTGCCGCTATTTTCAAGTCACCCAGATCAAAACGATCACCCGGTCGGATGAGCACACGACGAGTGAGACTCGCAAACTGACGACTGGATGCGGTACCTGCGGTAAGGAACACAGGGAGGTCGTAAGCCCGCGCCAGCCCGCTGACACCGCGGCTATGATCCCCATGCTCATGGGTCACCAAAATCGCATCAATGTCGCTGCCGGCAACCTCTTGCGACGCAAGACGCAGCTCCATTTCTTTGCGAGGCAAACCGCAGTCTATGAGCACGAGCGTTTCACCCGTGTCGACTAACGTCGCGTTCCCTTTGCTACCGCTGCCGAGGGACGCAATCCGCATTAAGTAATATTGCCTCTCAGGATCGTGAGGAGTGCCTGCTGTTCTCGGCGATCGGCTTCCTCACCCTCAGGTCCATGCAATGTGATGAACACTGCATCTGTCTCGACACGATCGAGTCTTATTTGGTATCGATGACCCGCCAAGGGATGATCCTCCTCCCCCCCCCACAGCCAATCAAACCAGCCACTATCATCTTCTTCCTCAGGCCCAACAAACGTGACATAAAGAATCCCCTGACTTCGATCTCGATCATCGATCGCAAAATCAGCGTCAGCTGTCCCTTTGATCACCGACGCCCAAGCTCTATCAAATGGGAGCTCTAGTCGAATCCGCGTCACCTCCTCGGTATCCTCAAGCGCAATCCGCCCTGAATCGCTCATCGCACGATCTGCCATCATCGAGATCGGTGCGGCGTCCGCGCTATTGGCGAGGTACTGCGCCACATCTTGTAACATCTTACGCTCGAGTTCCTGGTCATCTGATTGCTCAGGCCAGCTCACCTCTTCAACGCCTCTATCTTGCTGTAAAATGTGGAGCTCTGAGGTATTACGTTGCACACCCGTGTCAACGCGAAACCGAAATCTGACCGCCAGCTCTCGCTCCTCTAACTTAAACCATTGGCTGTCAATCAGTCCTGCCTCAGCATCGACCGACGATACGCCGATCGCACTGGTCGTTAAAAATGCCCTGACCTGCGGCCACAACTTTCCCGGCGCAACGTTGACCAAGGCCCAACGCTCACTAGACAGGCTCTGTATTCGAACCGCATCGGCTTGGTTATTTGCTGTCAGTGGCGTGGGGCGAGGGGTTTCAAATTGCGTGGCCAACTGAGTGCTTTCCGTGACTACCGGGACCGGATAATCAGGTTGTATCGATTCGGCTGATAAATTGGGGGGTACATCCATCGGCGTCAGTTCTGGCGCAGTCTGGTAGCGGCTAGCATTGTCTGGGAACAACCCATCCTCCCCTAACAACCAGCTGCACCCTGCTAAGGTGGCCGCGAAAACACTACACAACCCTAATCGAATCACTCGAAGTATGCCTCCAGTGCCTGCTGCAATGCAGCGTGATGTCCTGACGATAATGGTGTCAGCGGCAATCTGATGCCCTCGCCGATCATACCGCGGAATGCCATCGCCCACTTGATGGGGATGGGATTAGATTCAGTAAATAACAGGTGGTTCAAGTCGTTTAAGCGCGCGTTGATCGCAGTGGCGGCCTCCCACTCCCCTGCAAGCGCTGACTCACACATTGCCGCCATATCCGGTGCAGCAAGATTCGCTGTTACCGACACATTGCCCTGACCACCGTGGCGCATCAACTCCAATGCCGTGGCGTCGTCACCTGAAAAAACGGCGAACCCATCGGGTACGGCGCTGATCAGCTCAGCGCCTCTCGCGACGTCGCCCGTGGCATCTTTCACACCTACTATGGTATCGATTTGACTGAGCTTGATGACCGTTTCGTTGAGTAAATCACAGCTGGTCCGGCCTGGAACGTTGTACAGGATAATGGGCAGATTCACCGATCGCGCTACGGCTTGAAAATGCTGGAACATCCCATCTTGGGTTGGCTTGTTGTAATACGGTGTTACCGACAGGGAATAATCCGCGCCTGCCTCGGCGGCGGCCACAGTCAACTCAATGGCCTCATGGGTAGAGTTACCGCCGGTCCCTGCCACAACAGGTATTCTGCCCCCCGACTGTTCCACCGCAAAGCGAATCAGCTCGCAATGCTCTGGCACCGTTAACGTCGGACTCTCTCCCGTCGTTCCCACGACACAAATCGCCGCGGTACCCGACTCAATATGATATTCAATCAATGTCGCCATCGTTGGCCAATCAATGGCACCATCAGGGTGCATGGGCGTTACCAACGCAACAATGCTTCCGGTTATCATCGATTCACTCCGGGGGATGCCTCGGCAAGCAAGGACAGATCAATATGGTGCCGCAATTATCCACTACAGCCCGAGATTCACAACCAAACAATGCGATTCGCTTTCACTATTTGGCAAATCAAGTGGGTAAACTCTGTTTGCTGGGTCTTTTGGCGGCGTATTCCGCCCTGAGCGTGGGGCAAGCAACTGACTTAGGGGTGCGTATCGAACCCCTCACGGCGGTAGATCAACAGTTTATGTCAGAACAACGGGTCCGCGTTGAGCAACTCGCTAATCGGCTAGGGCGCAATCTTTCTGGCCAAGCAATGCGCGACATCGATACGCTGCAACGACTACTCGACGATGGGCTAGTGCCGTCAACCGACACCTTGACACTGCAAGCAATGGGAGTGGTCTTTGGAGATCTGCTCGGCAGTGATCTCGCTATGAGCTGGGTCGTCTATCGGGATAATGCAGGTCGCTCAAGAGCGCTGAGCCACCGAGATACCGATATCTATTTATTCCCCATGACCATGATTTCGCGACGCCATCAAAACGGCAGCACGCGTCGCCTCCAGTCACTTTACGACGAGACCGTTGCAGACATCCGACCCTTGCTTCCCGGCGGCAAGTGGTTGCCGTAGCGAGACCCCTGAGCTGGCTCGCTGAGCACACCCCGCACGCCGGTAAGCCTTGTGAACTAGGGTGCGCTCTGGGTCTCCGTTCATCAAGCTGATACCAAAAGTGCTTCGAAGGCCATCTGTCACGCCAACACATCACGATGAGTACGGTGCACTCCCTACCACATGCGATTAAACTGCGCGGGATCCGAGGGTATTACTGGCTTTACTGGCTCACTAACTAGACCCTTTTTCATCCGGTTATTGAAGAGATTGTTGATCAATGTACTGTCATGACTTTTGATACCGTCAACCTTCCCCGTGATGACTTTCAAGTCGCTCTGCGGCCAATAGCAGCGTGCCAGC
>CAJQKG010000080.1 GCA_905478845.1 uncultured Luminiphilus sp. | reverse complement strand
GTCGCTACACTACGCAGCGATGCGACGCTTTGCGCACTTCAATAGGTTACTTTCATGACATCAATCTTGCGCTCCGATGCGACCTCGGCGCTGGGCTTCACGCTAGGCTTTGTGATCGGCTTTTCTTTCTTTGGCTCCCCGCCTTCATCAGCTGGAGAGGATCCATCTCCTGCCGAGGAAATGCTGCAGGCCGATACAGATCAAGACCCAGCAACGGACTCAGCGGCAGGTCCGACTGGGGAGGCCAAAAAACCGTGGCTCATCACGCCCACACTGTCGGCCGATCCCAAACTCGGCGCTAACGTGGGGGGACTCGTCGCCTACGTCAAGAAACTGGATGCCGAATCCACCCCTTCAATGTTCGGGCTATCTGTGTCGTACTCAGACACTGACTCCAGCACGGGCGCCCTATTTGGCCAACTCTATTGGGGGCAAGATACCCGGCGAATGACGCTGTTAGCCGCCACCGCCGAAGTCAACAACGAATACGACGACTTCCTTAATCTGGGGAGTGCCGTTGAAACGCAAGACTCAGTGCATTCATTTGCCGCGCGCTATATGCAGCAGTTTCGTCCGGGCGGCTGGTTCGCTGGCATTCAGGGGGTGAGCACCAATTACACGGTAGGCGCTGACGACAGCCTACAGGGCGTCATTGACCAAATAGGGTTATCCGGTTTTGACGCGACTGGACTCGGCCTGATCCTTCAGCACGACACGATGGATAACCAGCGAGACCCGGGTGCCGGGCACTTATTCACCTTGCACAACATCGCCTATCGCAAGACATTCGGCGGAGAGTCATCCTTCGACGTAGGCCTCCTCGACTTAAGTTGGTATCCCTCGCTTGGTAAGGCCTGGAGCAAACGAACCGCTCGAGCCCCCGTGATTGCCGTTCAATTAACAGCGCGGGTAACCGATGATGCGCCGCCGTCGGGCTTCTCGTCTGTGACGTTACCCAGCTACACCCGCGGGAACTATTTGTCTCAGCATTACTCTCACCTTCTAGTAGACGGGCGCTTTCCGATCACTAAAAAGTTTGGGCTAGTAGCGTTTGGCGGCGTGGGCTGTCAGTTTGGCGTCGATATTTTGAATCGAGACGTGTCCTGTGACGACGCCCTGTTTCCAGCTATTGGGGCGGGCGTATCGTATATGCTGAAAGAAGAGGCATCAGTGCTGATCAGATTAGAGTTCGCCAAGGGTAAAAGCGATAACGAGGCAGTCTATTTGCGGTTTGGTCATAGCTTCTAAGTCGATTAAGGTGTCTGCTGACGCGCGTGGTTGAGCGGCATTCCATGGATGGATCGGGAGAAGTCAATTTTGCGGAGAATCAATTTGAAGGCCCTCATCACTCGGCTTTTTAGTGTCACGTTGCTCACGATGGGCTCGCAGGGGTATGCTCTAGCGCCTACCTCAGCCCAAAGCGATACCTTAAAAGAGATCGTCGAAGTGATTGAGGATCGGCACTACGCAAGCCGACGCTACGACGATGGCCTTTCGGCTCAGCATTTTACCGCCTATCTCGACGCACTTGACCCGCAGCGTATGTTCTTTGAGGCGGACGACATTGCCACCTTTGCGCAATGGCGACTCGAGCTCGACAACGCGGGACGCTCTGGCGATTTGGCGCCCGCATTTACCATGTTCAATAACTATCACGATGAACTTAAAGCGCGCTTAACCGAGATCCTAGCCACACTGCCGAAAACTCTCGAGGGTTTCGACTACGAGGTAGAGGAATACATCGCCATCGATCATTCGACGATGCCTTGGGCGAAAGATGATGCAGAGCTCGACGAGCGCTGGCGTAAGCGGCTCAAAAATCAAGCCCTCAGTCTGTTACTCGCCGAAAAAGCTATGGAGGAGATCCCTGAAACGCTTGAGCGACGTTATCAAAATCAACTCAAGCGGCTGTCCCAGTACAACGCTCAGGATGTTTTCCAGATTTATGCCAACACCCTGGCAGAGCAATATGATCCGCATACTAATTATTTTTCGCCCAGACGGGCTGAAAATTTCGATATCAATATGAGTCTCTCTTTTGAGGGTATTGGCGCCATTCTGCAGATTGATGATGAATACGCCAAAGTCACTCGTCTGGTGCCGGCGGGCCCTGCGGATAAGCAAGGCGGCCTGCGACCTGCGGATTTGATTATGGGCGTCGGCCAAGGGGAAGAAGGGCCCATCGAGGATGTTATTGGCTGGCGTCTAGATGAAATCGTCGATCTGATCCGTGGACCTCGCGACACGACCGTGCGACTCGAAGTGATTCCCGACAAGGGGAAAACCGACCAGCGACGAGTGGTGCCCATCCTTCGTAATGAAGTGAAACTCGAAGAACAGGCAGCGCAAAAAGAGATCATTGAATTCACCGACGAGAATGATCAGGCACACCGGGTAGGGGTGATTGATATCCCTGCTTTCTACATTGATTTTGAAGCTTATCGGCAAGGCGATAAGCTCTACCGATCGACGACACGCGACGTTAAAAAACTCGTCGACGAGCTGGTCGCTGACGGTGTTGAGGGGATTGTGATCGATCTCCGCGATAATGGCGGTGGCTCGCTTCAAGAGGCTAATCAACTGACGGGTCTTTTTATTGAATATGGACCCACTGTGCAAATTCGATCCGCCGAAAGCCGGGTGTGGCGAGACGGCAAACGGCGTCGGTCGCCGTATTACGAAGGACCACTAGCCGTCCTGATTAATCGACTCAGCGCGTCGGCGTCAGAAATTTTCGCCGGTGCGATTCAGGACTATGGACGCGGTATCATCGTTGGCGAACAATCCTTTGGCAAAGGCACCGTGCAATCACTGGTCCCCCTGCAGGAAGGACAGCTCAAAATCACTGAGAGTAAGTTCTACCGTATTTCAGGAGACAGCACACAGCATCGGGGGGTGGTGCCGGATATCGATTATCCATCACTATTTGACCCTGAAAAAATAGGTGAGAGCGCGTTGGACAACGCCCTAGCTTGGGATCAAATCGCGCCGACGCGCTTCAATCGTTATCAAAACTATGACGCCATTCTTCCAAAGCTGACGTCATTGCATGACGCGCGCGCTGCCAATGATCCCGACTACCGTTTTCTTCAAGACCAAGTCGAGATGGCGCAGGAAGCACGCGCTATCACCGCATTACCGCTGCAGCAGTCGGGCAGACTCGCCCTGCGCGACGAGCAGGCAGCGCTGGCGCTGGCAATCGAAAATAAACGCCGGCTGGCGAAAGGATTAGCGCCCTTAGACACCCTTGATACGGATGAAGAGGCTACGGAAGACGCCCCAATTGCCGCCACCGGAGACGATGCCCTGCCCGCTACTTCGCCTGAAGAATCGGCCAATGACGACGAAGCGATCCCCGACGTATTGCTGCTGGAGACCGGCAAAATCCTCGTTGACGCCATCTCCTTAAGACCCAGAGACGTCGTGGCTAGCCGGGTTGCGCCCAAGCCTTAGTCCGTCAGTGGCGGTTCATTAACCGACAGTTAGGGGTTGATCTCGGTCTGGCCCCCCAGATAGCCCCGTAGCGCGATGGGAATATCAATACCCCCGTCTTCACGTTGGCCATTTTCTAGCAGCGCCACCAAGGTTCTGCCCACCGCAAGGCCCGAGCCATTTAACGTGTGCACCAGCTCTGGCTTGCCCGTTTCAGGATTACGCCAACGCGCCTGCAGCCTGCGTGCTTGGAAATCTCGAAAGTTAGAGCAACTAGAAATCTCCCGATAGGCTGACTGCCCAGGCAACCACACCTCTAAATCGTAGGTGAGCGCCGCACTAAAGCCGAGATCGCCGCCGCAGAGCATCACTTTACGATAAGGTAATTCCAGCGACTGCAGTATGCCCTCAGCATGGCCAGTCAACGCCTCTAAGGCAGCCTCTGATTGTCCTGCCCGAACGATCTGCACCAGCTCAACTTTCTCAAACTGGTGCTGTCGAATGAGCCCCCGCGTATCGCGCCCGTAACTACCCGCCTCGCTTCTAAAGCAAGGCGTGTGGGCCACATACATCAGGCCCGAGGGACTGAGGGCTTCGGCGTCAAAAATCTTATCCCGTACGATATTCGTAATGGGCACTTCGGCCGTTGGGGCGAGGTAGTACCCCTGATCACCCTCAAGCCGAAAAAGATCCTCTGCAAATTTGGGCAATTGGCCCGTCCCGGTTAACGAGGCTTCATTTACAATGTAGGGGACATAAAGCTCGGTATAGCCATTTTGTTGAGTATGACAATCGAGCATGAACTGTATCAATGCACGATGCATTCTTGCCAGGTCGCCCGATAACAGAGAGAAGCGAGACCCTGCAATCCGCCCCGCCGTTTCTAGATCCATTAGCCCAAGGGCTTCGCCGAGATCGACGTGATCTCGTGGTAGAAATGAGAAGACTCTCGGGGTTCCCCACTGGGTTATCTCTTTGTTTTCAGCCTCAGAAACGCCCTCAGGCACACAATGATCGGGCAGGTTAGGTGTTTCCCGCAGTAACGTATCGAGATCAGCTTGTGCTGCATCGGCCTCTGCCGTGGCCGAGGTCAACTCCTCTGCAAGCCGAGACAGTATTTCATTTACCTCACTTTTTGCTTCCTCAACCGACCGCCCCTCTGCAACGAGCACGCCGATTTTCTTAGACGCCGATTTACGCTCAGCTAAAAGGCCTTGCGCACGGACGTCCGCTGCCTTGCGACGCGCGTCAAGTGACTCGAAGCGTGCTAAATCAAACGTCACACCACGCTTGGCTAAGGCGGCAACCACAGCACTCGCGTCATGGCGGATAGCTTTGAGGTCAAGCATGACAACATTTCTCTGGAAAAACGGCGCGAGTATAACGCGAAATACCAATCCGCTGAGAGGAGGTCTTTTTGTCAGATTTGCAGGAAGCTTATCGCAGCAGCCAAATACCCAGCCCTGCTCCCAAAACACAGCAGATCATGCTCAACGCCATATAACCTGCCGCCCATCCCCAAGCACCTTGCTGAATCAATTGCACCGTCTCGAGAGAAAAAGTTGAAAAGGTGGTGAAGCCACCGAGCATGCCGGTCATCAGAAAAGCAGGTAACAAAACATGACCCGTTGACCGCGAAAAATAACCCCACGCCATACCGATCACGAGGGAGCCTATTAAGTTGACCACAAAGGTGGCGATCGGAAAGTAACCCATCGGCCCCATCCAGAGGGTGACTGCCGCCCTCCCGAGTGCGCCGACCGCGCCGCCTGCAGCGACCACCACCCAATAACTACCCGTCACGGTTTGCCCTCGGCCTGTGCCGCTTTGTTTAAGTCTCGCAGTTGAGCGAGTTTTTCGGCAATCACTTTCTCCAGCCCTCGCTGGGTAGGCTGATAGAACTGAATAGGCTCCATCCCATCTGGGAAATAACGCTCGCCCGCGGCAAACCCATTCGTTTCATTGTGCGCATAACGATATCCCTCGCCGTGCCCCTCCTCACGCATCAACGTGGTCGGCGCATTGCGAAGATGCAAAGGCACCTCGAGCGATCCAGAGGATTCGGCTGCTGCCATGGCCGCGTTGAACGCGGTATAGACAGCATTACTTTTAGCCGCGCAGGCGAGGTAGACAACGGCCTGGGCTAACGCCAGCTCGCCTTCAGGACTACCCAGTCGCTCTTGGACAGACACCGCATCAAGCGCGAGCTGCAATGCCCTGGGATCGGCAATACCAATGTCCTCAGAAGCGATTCGAATACAGCGCCGACCAAGATATAACGGATCACACCCGCCATCTAACATTCTGGCAAACCAATACAGTGACGCATCTGGGTCACTGCCACGAATCGCTTTATGCAAGGCGCTGATTTGGTCGAAAAATACATCTCCCCCCTTGTCAAATCGACGCGCACCCGTACTGGCCAACTCCTTCAGAATCAGCTCATCGAGCCGATTTGGCGTGCTCGCTGTAGCGCATAAATCAGTGGCCAGCTCGAGCAAATTTAAACACTGCCGCACGTCGCCATCGGCTAGCCGCGCAAGCTCAACCAGGCACTCGGGCGTCGCATCAATATCCGGATAGCAGCGCGCCAGAGTGCGCGCCAATAATGTTTCCAGCACCTCAGCCGTCACGGGTTTAAGACGATAAACCCGCAACCGTGACAATAAAGCACTGTTCACTTCAAATGAGGGGTTTTCTGTCGTGGCGCCAATGAAACAGATCGTCCCGTCCTCTATATGAGGCAGAAAGGCATCCTGCTGACTTTTATTAAAACGATGTACTTCGTCTACAAAGAGAATCGCGCGCTTACCCTGCACCGCTGCCTGACGCGCCTGGTCAACCGCAGCGCGGATATCCTTGATACCGGAGAATACTGCGGATAACTGCAGGAATAGTCCCTGATTATAGAGTGACACGAGCCGTGCCAGCGTAGTTTTACCGACGCCCGGAGGACCCCAAAGAATAAACGAATGATGACTGCCCGTCTCAATAGCGTGCCGTAGAGGCTGCCCTGCCGCCAGCAAGTGCTCCTGACCCACCATCTCCTCGAGCGATTGCGGTCGCATGCGCGCGGCAAGTGGTGAGAGGTCCGGCGCTGTTGCAGCAAATAAATCAGACTCGTGGCGGCTTGTACGGCTGCTGTCCACCTCAGAAATTGACCGAGGGCAGCGAGAAATCGCTGGGGGCTAACCGTGCCTCTGGCGACCCTGACAGCGTAATGTCGATCGATTGCCCACCCTGATCCAACAACGTGATGCGCCATAGGTCAGGATTCTCTTGGGTCACCTCCACACGCTGGTAGTAAGACGATTCGTCACGGGGCGTCAGCGTCACCGCTGACGTCGTTGCATCAAGGGTAAACGCCGCGAGCAAAGTCTCGCGCGGTGCGAGCAACCAATAAAATGGGCTTCTTTCCGTATCCGATAATTGCCGCTCAACCGTGACCTCTAAATCCCAATCAATCTGCGTCAGGGTCTTGTCGACGGCTACCATCAGTTGATTATCGGGAGTGGTAATGTGCCACCAGAAGAAGTGGGGTTTCAGTAATTTAAAGTCACCGGAGCTCTGATCCAGAACCACTCCCTCAAGGCTTAAAATGTTCTGGTTGAACTGACCAGATATGCCATCACGCGCGACAAATTGATGCAGGACGTCGGCCGCTGCGGGCAGTGCCAGGGCAGACTCTGCCATGACATAAGCGACCAGT
>CAJQKG010000079.1 GCA_905478845.1 uncultured Luminiphilus sp. | reverse complement strand
CAGGACTATAGAGCCCCGGTCTAGAAAGCGTCGGTGTAGAGAGCGCCCGTCTAGCAAGCACCGATTTAGAAAGTGCCCGTCTAGCGTTAGACCGCTAGGCGACTGACAGCTGGGAAGCGTCTAGCTGTGCTCATGACAAGACTTTTTCTTTTGTGCTGCAGTTTTCCATTGCACTGGGGTTTCGCACTTGCCCACCTTACATGCTTATCGCACTTGCCCACCGTAGATACCCACCATAGATACCCACCATAGATACCCACCATAGATACCCACCGTAGATACCCACCGTAAACACTCACCGTACATACCCCTCGCACTTGCCCACCTTACCTGCCCATTGGCATGGCTCCTTTCAGCCAAGCCATGAACATAGCTAATGCTTTGATTATTAATAATCAATTTTTTTCATTAATGGGCGTTGGTATAAAGCACGCCAGTTGTTCGCTAGCGAGCAACACCATGGTGGTTTAACAGAGGCCTATCCGGTCTCATCCACTGCCCGACATGCGGTAGCACGCAGCGGTGTCGGTGCGGTGAACTGCTTAGCGTCAGCAACGGGACTTTGACATGATGGACGACGGCTTTACTTATACGACCAATAGCGTTCGGTTCGACGAGCACTACAGACCCTCGCGCGGCACCCGCATCACGACCAACTTTGCCAATCTGGCCAGAGGGAATAATCGGCAGGAGAACCTGCGGAATGCACTGGAAATGGTCGACAGTCGCTTTAATGCGCTCGCTTGCTGGGATAATCCCGAGGGGAATCGCTACTCAGTTGAGCTTGACATTATCTCAGTGGATATCGACGTCAAAGGCACCGGTGAGCACTTTCCGTCTATTGAAATACTCAAGACTTACATCATAGATCACAAGACCGCTCAGCGCATCGAAGGTATCGCAGGGAATAATTTTTCCTCATACGTGCGTGATTATGATTTCAGTGTTCGTCTACTCGACCACAATAAGGGTCAGAGCGACTTTAGTATCCCGGAGAACTTTGGCGATCTGCACGGCAAGCTTTTTAAGGATTTTTTGAACTCGAGTGCTTATCAAGAGAACTTCAGTAAGCCGCCAGTGATTTGCCTGAGTGTGTCTGATAATAAAACCTATCGCCGCATTGAAAACCAGCATCCGGTGCTGGGCGTCGAGTACTTGCCGAGTGATTCCTCACTGACTGAGCAGTACTTCCAGAAAATGGGGTTTAGTGTTCGGTACTTTATGCCGCCTAACAGCGTTGCGCCGCTGGCCTTTTACTGCCTAGCCGATCTGCTTGCCGATTACTCCAACCTAGAGCTGATCAGCACCATCGCCACGATGGAGACCTTTCAGAAAATCTACCGGCCAGAGATTTACAACGCCAATGCGGTTGCCGGTGGGGTCTATCGACCCAGCTTAAGCAGTGCCAATCACTCGCTGACACAAATTGTCTACGACCGTGAAGAGCGTAATCAGCTAGCGATCAAGCAAGGTAAGTTTGCCGAAGAACACTTTATTAAGCCGTATCAATCGATCCTGGACGCTTGGTCCGCTAACTGTTCTTTCTAATCACTACCTTGGTGAAGCCCCTATGACGACGAATAGATTACTGCCCACCTCTACCGCTGGAAGCCTGCCAAAGCCCTCATGGTTGGCAGAGCCGGAGATGCTCTGGTCACCCTGGAAGTTAAGTGGTGACGAATTGGTTATTGGCAAGCAGGATGCGCTGCGTGTTGCGCTACAGGAACAGCAATTGGCTGGCATTGATATCGTTTCTGATGGTGAGCAAACCCGTCAGCACTTTGTGACCACCTTTATCGAGCACCTTGAGGGCGTTGATTTTGAAGAGCGGCGAACGGTCAAAATCCGTGATCGATACGACGCAAGCGTTCCCAGAGTGGTGGGCCCTGTTAAACGACCCCTTTCGGTGTTTGTGGAGGATGCGCGGTTTTTGCGGGCGCAAACTCACCGGCAAATTAAATGGGCGCTGCCCGGTCCCATGACAATGGTCGACACCCTTTACGATGATCACTATCGAAACCGTGAAGCATTGGCCTTTGAGTTTGCAGGCATCATCAATCAAGAGGCGAGGGAGCTCGAAGCCGCAGGCGTGGACATCATCCAGCTCGATGAGCCCGCGTTTAATGTGTTTTTTGATGAGGTCAATGAGTGGGGCATTGATTGCATGAACAGGGCCATCGAAGGCCTCTCGTGCGAGACGGTGGTACATGTTTGTTACGGTTACGGTATCAAGGCGAACACGGACTGGAAGAAAACCCTTGGCTCTGAATGGCGGCAGTACGAGGCGGTATTCCCGAAGCTACAGCAGTCAAATATCGACATCATTTCACTCGAATGTCACAACTCACGAGTACCGATGGGGTTGCTCGAACTGGTTCGTGGCAAGAAGGTGATGGTCGGTGCCATTGATGTGGCGAACGAGTCGATTGAAACGCCCGACGAAGTGGCAGCCACCTTGCGAGAGGCGCTTCAGTATGTTGATGCAGACAAGCTTTACCCCAGTACCAACTGTGGCATGGCGCCGCTGTCACGGCAGGTGGCGCGCGGCAAAATGGACGCGTTGCGGGCCGGTGCCGAGATCGTGAGAGAAGAACTCGCAGCGTAGTGCCGGATCGGCGCTATCGTTACACCCTG
>CAJQKG010000078.1 GCA_905478845.1 uncultured Luminiphilus sp. | reverse complement strand
GTCATGGTGTAAATTGATGGGAAAGGTCATCTCGCCAGGGAGCTTAGCCAATAGACCGTCGCACCAGGTCGACCCAGAGGCCGGAGCGGTCAAACGTTTTTTATGAGCAAAAGACAGTCGGTGGTCATCCCAGCCCTCGGGCTCTGCGCTATAGAGTGCCATCGCGCCGCGGTGCGCCTTGAGATAGGTACCCACCCCCGCTAGTAAACCCCCGCCCCCGGTGCAGACAACAGCGCTATCAATAGCGCCTTGTATTTGTTTATGCGCTTCGGCTCCGCAGGTTCCTTGTCCGGCAATGGTGCCCCAATCGTCGTAAGGTTTGACGAGCCTTGCACCGGACTCCTGACATAACGCTTCAGCAATGCGCTCACGATTTTCGGTGTGTCGATCATAAAAAATAATGTCTGCACCAAGTGAACGGATGCGCTCGACTTTTCGGTTTGGCGCATCACTCGGGACAACAACACTCGCGGACATTTGCAGACACTTGGCGGCGTAAGCAACCCCGATTCCATGATTGCCGGAGGAGAAGGCAACAACGTGACGTACGTTTTGCGTCTGTTTGAGCGATGTCATGACATTGAGCGCCCCCCGAACCTTGAACGATCCCGTTGCCTGCAGGCATTCTGCCTTGAGGAAAACAGTCCCCTCAATAAGCGCATCGAGGCGCTGAAGCCGCAGCATTGGTGTGGGTGGGGCGAACCGGTGTACAACCGGTAAAGCCGCCTCGATATGACTGACTAACTGTTCATAATCGGTCGATGCGCTCAATTCACCAGCGCCTTGACCAAAAACAGTAAAGACAGCACAAAAGCGGCGGTGAGGCCTACGCCAACCGCCACAAATCGCATTAGGGAGCCTTGCTGAAAGTCCCGCTCACGGTTGCTGCTGCTTTGTACCCCGAGCCCCGCTAATAATCCAGAGCGAATGGTTTGAGACCAGCTGAGACCGTGTGTGGCTTTCTCGTCAGCGACTGTTGGAGACTGGCCCGCCTCGCCAGATTGATCGATCGCCTCGTGACTTGTTCTGGATGAGTCTGCCATGGATGAATCTGCCGTGGATGGATCTGCCGTGGATGTATCTGCCGTGGATGGATCTGTCATGGATGGATCTGTCATAGAGCTGGATCAGGGGTCCATTAGGTTAATGCATAGCTTTAGCGGCTGGTGTTACTTTGGGCCAGTATCCTCGCCCCGCAGTGCATTGTGACGTCGGCTTCATTGGCACGCCTAGTTTATCGCGTTACTATCCATTTTATATGACTGGGCGTGTAATAGGCGGGCAACAATGATCACTATCACCGAATCGGCACAAGAGTATCTGGCGGAATTGCTGTCCAAGCAATCTGATGCGCTGGGCGTCAGAGTGTTTATTAATGAACCCGGAACGCCACGAGCAGAAACCTGCATTGCCTACTGCCGAGAGGGTGATATTGAGGAAGGCGATGTTGAGCAACCTTTTGAGGCATTTGCCGCCTGGTTCCAAAGCCGCAGCATGCCGTTCTTGGAAGATGCGCTTGTCGACTATTCACCCGACAAAATGGGTGGCCAGCTCACGATTAAGGCCCCCAATGCTAAAATGCCGCGCGTATCGGATGACAGTCCGATCGAGGACCGTATTAATTATGTTTTGTACAACGAGGTCAATCCTTCATTGGCGGCTCATGGCGGTGAGGTGTCCTTGATCGAAGTAACCGAAGACCAGTTCGCCGTCCTACGTTTTGGCGGGGGTTGCCAAGGTTGCAGCGCGGTGGATATGACCCTCAAAGACGGTGTCGAAAAGACCTTGCTACAGCAAATACCGCAGTTGGCGGGCGTACGCGACACGACAGACCATACTGATCGCAGCCAGGCTTACTACTAACGCTACCGGCGGCGGACTGCGGCAGTCGACCACCTTGAGTCAGCCCGCGCGTTACGACACCGCTGACCTATTGAGTGGCTAATGCACCCTTCTTGAGGGCGGTTCCGTTCAGCCGGCCATCGCGGTCTAATTCTTTTTCTCTCCACCTAGGACCACTTCGGTAGCGCGCTTCAAAGCAAGAGGGGGGTGGGTCCGATCTTTCCTGAAGGCTGACCAACGTGGGATACTATGACCCATGCTACCCCCTGTAGACCTTGCCTTATTTCTGCCGTTCCTTGAGCAGCATCAGCTCATACTGACGCCCGGAAAGCGGCTGGCTCGCGATATCAGGCGAAGCTGGGTCACGCAGCAGCAATCCGATTGCGCGGTTGTCGTCACACCGCGCATCGAAGCGCTCGATGGTTGGCTAGAGGGCAGATGGTGTGAATGCATTGAGTTAGGGCACTTGCCGAGTCTGCGGCTGTTGTCGTACCAACAAGAATTGGTGTTGTGGCAGCAAATTATCAAAGAGGATATTGCGACACTCGAGGGCTTTTCATTAATGCATCCTCGTGCCGCAGCAAGTCGGGCAAAAGTGGCCCGCGATCGATTGCTAATGTTCCAGGCCGAGAGCCTGGATGGACTGTGGAGCTACTTCCAGTTCGATGAGGACTGCACTGTTTTTGCTCGATGGGCGCAACAGTTTAATCAGCGTTTGTCCCAATTAGCCGCAACGACCCGATACGACGCCTATCAACAGCTGCTGACGCTCAGTGACTTTGAAAAAGAGTCGATTGGCTTGTATGCCGTGCCGCAAACGGCGCCGTTAACCCAGGCCGTGCTCGATCATCTCTGTCATGTGACCGTTATCGAACCACCGTGTCGCCAACAGGATGACGTGTTTGCCATCGGCTTTTCGTCGAGGGAGGAGGAGCTCGCGGCGGCGGCTGAATGGGCCTATGAAAAGAGCCAAGAAGAACAATCTCGCACCGCCATTGTGTTGCTCGATATGGCAGCCGACCGTGATCAGTTGGAATATCGACTGCGCGAGCAATTTGATTGCCTAGATGCCCAGTACAATGATCTACCGGTCAACTTCTCAACCGGCATGTCCCTCGGTGCGACACCAATGTACCGAGACCTCCTTCTAGCGCTCGAGTGGGAAACGCGACCCCTCAGCCGAGCCGAGTGGCTCGCACTGTTGCGATCTCCTTTTTTACCCTTTTCCCACGAGCACTCCCCGCAAACATTAACGTTGATTGATCGTCAGTTTCGTATAGGGAGCGCTGAAGTATCGATGGCATCAGCGCTCCATATGAGTGTCATGGCAATGCCAGAGTCGGCACTGACAATGATCCTGCGCACTCTTCGTTCAAGCCGTCTACAGCTCGGAGTCAAAAGCCTTGCTGACTGGTCAGACATATTGCGTCAGCGGATTAGCGTCTGGCGGTGGCCTGCCAGAGAGTCGCTCGACTCGATTGAGTACCAACAGCTTGATCGCCTCGATGCCAGTTTAGATGCTCTCGCTGATCTGGGCATTGTATTACCACATCAGACATTTGATTCAGCAGTGTCTTTGTGGAGAGGGCTACTGAACGATGCTGTTTTTCAACCCAAGACACCCTATGACAGCGTGCAAGTGATGGGGCCATTGGAGGCACTGGGTGGTCAGTACACCGCAATGTGGATTTGTGGCACACAGCAATCGTCCTTCCCACTCAGGCGTCGTTTAGAGCCCTTTTTGCCATTGCCCCTGCAGAAAGCGCTTGGGCTTCCGGAAATGAATGAACAATCGAGGCACGATGCAGCAGCTCAGATGCTCGGCATCTGGCGGGCAGAATCAGCCGAATTGATCATGACGTATCATGCATTCGATGCAGGCCTTCCCACGAAGGCGAGCTATGTCATCACGGAAACCACCGAGCCGATAGAACCGCAGTCATTACTCAGTCGTTGGCGCTCCGCTCCGGCGATTGAAGCCATGCCACTGGAAGTCGCGATGCCCGTTCCAGAGGGCCATCGGGCTGGCGGCACCTCGCTGATTAAAGATCAAGCGGCATGTCCATTTCGCGCACTCGTAAAACATCGATTGAGACCGACCTCGCTCGCGACCCCTGTGATGGGCTTTTCAAGTGCTGAGCGCGGCGCATTGCTGCACGAAGCGTTATTTCGCTTTTGGCGTGAGGTAGACGATCAGCAACGATTGAATTCACTCAATGATGAAGTCTTACAGACAACACTCGACACTGCGATCAGCGGTGCGTTAGACGCGCTGCAAGCGAGCTGTGAACGCCGTGGATTTAGTCTGCGGGAACGAGTGGGCACTGCCTGCTGGGACTTGGAACGGATTTATTGTCGTCAGGTATTATTGCCCTGGCTGAATCACGAAAAAAAGCGAGAGAGCGCGTTTCGGATAGTAGAGGCAGAGCAGGATCATAGGCTGAGTCTTGGCGGCCTCGAACTGTCCTTGCGTCCAGACCGTGTTGACGAGTTTGAAGATGGACGCAGGATGGTCATTGACTATAAAACGCGCGCACCCGCGCGTAGCCAATGGATGGGAGGTCGTCCTGGAGAGCCCCAGCTGCCGCTCTACGCCTTGCTCGATGATAAAATTCAAGGAATCGCGTTTGCCAGTGTAGCGGATGAAACGCCCCAGTTTGTGGGTCTTGGCGAAGCCTTAGGACTCAGCAAAGTAAGCGAAAAGTCGCTGCAGCAACAAACCAAAGGAGTCGCCGAACAATGGCGAGAGCTGGTCGATGCGTGGCGGAGCAGCTTGACGGCCTTAGCCGATGAATTCACTGCCGGTAA
>CAJQKG010000077.1 GCA_905478845.1 uncultured Luminiphilus sp. | reverse complement strand
CCTCTAAATCGATGATCAAAAATACCAGATAAACAGGACCATGTTGATCAAAAAGAGAGTGGCTGGAGGGTGCTGGCCAGTGACCTGTGACACAAGCGGCCGAAGGGTCCGCTCGCTTTTGACCGCTCTAATGATCACCCACCCCACATAACCTTCTTATCTGCATCAGCGCGAATATTACGATGCTAATCCGGCCAATCGCCGAATTGCCGTATATCGTGTGGTCCAGATGCGTTTGCTCAGCGCTGCCCCGGGCGCAAACATTTCTGACGCATGGTAAGCGCCAGGCCACAAATGAAACTCAACCGGAACGCCCGCGGCTGACAAGCGTTGTGCAATGAGGATATCTTCGTCACGAAAAAGGTCTAAGTCCCCGACGTCAATATAAGTGGGCGGTAAATTAGCAAGATCTTCAGCGCGTGACGGTGCCGCATAGGCATCGGCCTCGTTGCCACCGAGATACCACTGCCATGCTTCGATAGAGCCCTCGCGATCCCAAATACCAATATCCACGACTTCGGTGGATGAGTTGGTGTGGTGCCGATCATCAATCATGGGGTAGATGGGTAATAGATAGTTTACGGTAGGACCTTGCCGGTCTCTCAACATCAGCGCTGCGGCTAATGCGAGGCCACCGCCAGCCGATGCGCCCATGAGGCCGATATTGTCACGTTCCATTCCCATGGCTGCCGCATTTTCAAATACCCAGCAGACGCCGGCATAGCAGTCTTCGGGCGCTGCGGGATAAGGGTGTTCGGGGGCCTTTCGATAATCGATAGACGCAATGGGGATCTGGAGCTCGGTTGCCATCTCGCGGAGATTTTCATCTTGGGTGTCGAGATCACCCATGACCATGCCGCCGCCATGAATGTAAATGAGTCCCGGAGAGGGTGTCTTGGCTGACTGTGGTTGATACAAGCGCAAGCTCAGCTCGCCACCGGGTCCTGGATAAGTATGCTCGCTGACGTGGAGCTGTGGAAACTCGGCTTTGGGTGCGGCATTGCGGAAAGCCGACATCGCCTGTCGGCGAGCCACGATATCGGCGATACCGTTCAATCCACCGGGAAGAGCCGTCCATAAACCCTCTAGAGGTTCTTTACTTTCCGCGTCAATGCGATCCCATAAAGACATATCGATTCCTTCTGTTAGTGCGAGAGGTGTGAGTAGTGTGCCTGAGAGCGGCAAGGATGGCGCCGCAATAACCCTTTAAGCAAGCAAAAAAAAGGGCGCTCTGTGTGCGCCCTCGTGAATCGATTCACAGACGTGATCAATCCCAGTTGAGTGCCCCACCTGTTTGGTACTCGATCACTCTGGTTTCAAAGAAATTCTTCTCTTTTCTGAGATCCATGATTTCCGACATCCATGGAAACGGGTTTTGTACCCCTGGAAACTGCTCTACCAATCCCAGTTGAGTGAGTCGTCGGTTGGCAATGAAATGGAGGTACTCTTCCATCATGGCCGCATTCATGCCCAACACGCCACGTGGCATGGTGTCGCGGGCGTACTCAATCTCTAGGGCGGTGCCCTCCAAGATCATTTGCGTGACTTCTTCTTTAAACTCCGGGGTCCAAAGATGCGGATTTTCCAGTTTGATCTGGTTGATCACATCAATGCCAAAATTGAGGTGCATCGACTCATCTCGCAAAATGTATTGGAACTGCTCGGCGACCCCCGTCATTTTGTTGCGCCGTCCCATAGACAGGATCTGGGTGAAACCGCAGTAAAAGAAAATACCTTCTGTTACCGCATAAAACCCAATCAGATTGCGCAGTAATTGCTGGTCCGTTTCGGGGGTTCCCGTTGCAAACGTCGGATCAGAGAGGATATGAGTATGACTGATTGACCACGCTGCTTTCTTAGCCACAGAGGGCACTTCGCGATACATATTGAACACGGCACCTTCGTCCATGCCCAGTGACTCAATACAGTACTGATAAGCGTGAGTATGGATCGCCTCCTCAAAGGCTTGTCGGAGCAAGTACTGTCGACACTCTGGATTCGTGACCAGCCGGTAAATACCCAGTACTAAGTTGTTGGCAACCAGTGAGTCAGCCGTTGAGAAGTAACCGAGTGAGCGCTCAACGATTCTTCGCTCGTCGGCTGTTAGGCCTTCTTTGCTCTTCCACGTGGCGACGTCAGCCGTCATGTTAACTTCTTGCGGCATCCAATGATTCGCGCAGCCATCGATATATTTCTGCCAAGCCCAGTCGTATTTAAATGGCACAAGCTGGTTTAAATCTGCACGACAATTGATCATCGCTTTTTCGTCAACTGACACGCGGGCCGCACCGATTTCGAGTTCCTCGATACCGGCCGACGCGTCCATATTGGCGATGGCGGCCTCTGCGGCCTTCATTGCCGCTACTGAGACTTCGCTCGTTGTGGATTCTGCCGGTGTCGGCTCCTCAGTCACTTCGGCGACTTGCTCCGTGGCGACGGCTGCAGCCACGACCGCTGGCGCAGGCGTTTGCGCTGCCAGATTATGACTGTCGTCTTGGTTGTAATCATCCCAATTCAGCATGTTGTCTTATCTCCTGTTGCAGTACGGTTTTACTGGCACGCTTCACAATCTGGATCATCCAGTGAACAAGCTTGCGGTACTGGCGCCGGTTGTGGCGCTGCGGTCGCGTTTGACACAGCATTTAAATTACCGGTGTCGACGGTTGATTTTTCGGTTCCTGTCGCGGCGAGTGATCGTAAGTAATAGGTCGTCTTCAAGCCGCTAAACCAGGCCATACGGTAGGTCACATCCAGTTTTTTACCGCTGGCATTGTTGATATACAGATTCAACGATTGCGCCTGATCTATCCACTTTTGTCGCCGACTGGCGCTATCCACCAGCCATCTGGGTTCTACTTCAAACGCCGTGGCGTATTTTGCTTTTAAATCTGCGGGCACTCTGTCAATCGTTTGTACACTGCCATCGTAATATTTCAGATCATTCACCATGACCTTGTCCCACAAGTCCCGGCTTTTTAAATCCTGAACTAAGTAGGGATTCACAACAGTGAACTCTCCCGATAGGTTCGATTTGACGTACAGATTTTGATAAGTCGGTTCAATCGATTGCGATACCCCGGTGATATTGGCAATCGTCGCGGTGGGGGCAATGGCCATGACATTAGAGTTACGCATGCCAGCCTGTGCAACCTTGGCCTTGAGGTCATCCCACTCTAGGGTTTTGTCCTGATTAACGTCGATATATTGCTCGCCACGTTCTTTGACCAAGATATCGAGAGAGTCGAGTGGGAAAATACCCCGGCTCCACAGCGATCCCTCATAGGACGAGTAGGCTCCTCTTTCCTGTGCTAACTCGCTGGACGCTTCAATCGCAAAATAACTGATTGCTTCCATTGAGCGATCTGCGAACGTCACTGCGCCATCAGAGCCGTAGGAAGTATCGGTTTTATAGAGTGCATCCTGGAAGCCCATCAGGCCTAGGCCAATGGGACGGTGACGGAAGTTAGAGGTCTCAGCTTGCGGGACAGAGTAATAGTTAATATCGATGACATTGTCGAGCATACGGATTGCTGTCCGTACCGTGCTGCGCAACTTCACTAAATTAAGCACCCCGTCTTCAATGTGCTGAGGAAGGTTCACGGAGCCCAAATTGCACACCGCAATTTCTTCCGCATTTGTATTTAGGGTGATCTCAGTGCACAAGTTGGATGAATGCACGACACCACAATGCTGTTGCGGGGAGCGCAGGTTGCAAGGATCTTTAAAGGTCATCCAGGGATGCCCCGTTTCAAAAATCATGCCCAGCATCTTCCGCCAGAGGCTTTGCGCTTTGAGCGTTTTATGCAATTTCAGTTCGCCGTCTCGGGCCATTTGCTCATATTGCTCGTAGCGTGCTTCAAATGCTTTGCCATAGAGGTCATGTAAGTCAGGCGCATCATTAGGCGAGAACAACGTCCAATCGCCGTCCTCAAATACCCTTTTCATGAACAAGTCAGGTATCCAGTTGGCCGTATTCATATCGTGGGTGCGACGCCGGTCATCACCGGTGTTTTTACGCAAGTCTAGAAATTCTTCGATATCCATATGCCAGGTTTCTAAATAAGCACACACGGCCCCTTTGCGTTTGCCGCCTTGATTGACCGCCACCGCCGTGTCGTTCACGACTTTAAGGAAAGGCACGATACCCTGGCTTTTACCGTTAGTGCCTTTGATATAAGCGCCTAACGCCCTGACTGGCGTCCAGTCATTGCCGAGGCCGCCCGCAAATTTTGACAGCATGGCATTGTCTTGAATGGCACCATAAATTCCAAACAGATCATCTGGGACGGTGGTGAGATAGCAAGAGCTCAACTGTGGTCTGAGCGTGCCCGAGTTGAAGAGCGTGGGCGTCGAGCTCATGTAGTCGAAAGAAGACAGCAGTCGATAGAATTCAATCGCTCGCGCATTGGGGTCGTCCTCTCGGGTTGCTAGGCCCATCGCGACACGCATAAAAAAGATTTGTGGCAGTTCAAACCGCACTTCATCGCTGTGGATAAAGTAGCGGTCGTACAACGTTTGCAGACCTAAGTAGGTGAACTGTAGATCGCGCTCTGCCTGCAGCGCCTCGCCCAGCAGCGTCAGATCAAAATCTGCTAGGTTGGGGGCCAGTAACTCAAGCTCAATACCGCGCTCTATGTAGGCTTTCAGAGCGGTTGGATAGTAGGTGTCCATCTCACCTTGCGTCGCGCTCTCGGCAATGCCTAAAAAAGACAGCCCCTCGGCGCGCAAATCATCGAGTAACAGTCGGGCTGCGGCGTAGCCGTAATTGGGCTCTTGCTCAATTAATGTGCGGGCTGTGATCACTAAGGCGGTGCTGCACTCTTTGGCAGAAACGCCGTCGTACAGGTTGCGTAATGCTTCGTCGATAATGGCCGACTCACTGACGTCTGCGAGCCCCGCACAGGCCTCGGCAACAATGGTGCCGATTCTGTCGATATCCAACGGCGCTTTGCTGCCATCAGCTTGAACGATATTAATCCCTTTCGCCGCTGCCTGAGACTCGGGGGAGAGCGCTACGTTGGCTGCGCGCTCCTGTCTCCGTGCCTCTCGGTAGATAACGTAGTCGCGCGCAATCTTATGTTCTCCGCCGCGCATGAGTGCCAGTTCCACTTGATCTTGGATATCTTCAATATGGAGCGTGCCGCCCGAGGGCATTCTGCGCTCGAAGGTCTCTACGACTTTCACGGTTAGGTCAGCCACCATCTCGTGAATGCGGCTGCTGGCCGCTGCCGTACCACCTTCTACGGCTAAAAAAGCCTTGGTGATGGCGACGGTAATTTTACTGTCTTCAAACGGAACCACTGTCCCGTTGCGCTTGATCACTCTCAGCTGTCCCGGTGCGGTCGCTGAAAGTCGGGTAGGGTTAGGGGTCTCTCTTGTCGTTGCTGGAGTGGGTGCAACGTCTTTTTGTTCTAATGACTCACTGCCTGTTTGCATGGATAGAATGCCTCTGAAACGCCGTTTACTGAAGATTTTTACCGGCCAAATCGCTACGTTGAGCTGTTTCTCTTTTTGGGGCTCAACACCTATATCTAGGGGGTCAAGGTCTCGACTACCCCAAGATAGGCGGGTATGGAGCACAATGCAAGCGGAGCATGCTGGGTCTTTTTTGTGGACAATCTGTGTGTAACGCCGGCTTTTTTCTGGCTCGGTTACGATAACCCTATGACTTTACGCTTAAAAATAGAAAAAACGCTGTTAATGGGCGGCCGTTAGCCACAGTACCGAGAGGGTGCGTTATTTTTCAGAGATTCCTGAGGGGGCCATTGCCACACGCTGCGGGTGGGAAGGCTGCTTGTGGCACCTAGGCAGGGTGGGCGGTCCGCCGAGTGACTAGGCGCTCAGTAGCAATTCCATCAGCGCTTTTTGCGCGTGCAGACGGTTTTCCGCTTCTTGCCAGATAACGGTATCGGGCGCATCCATGAGCTCTGCGGTAATTTCTTCATCACGATGTGCGGGCAGGCAATGCATATAAACCGCGTCGGGTGCGGCGTGATCCAGCAGCGTTTGATTCAACTGATACGGCGCCAGTGGCCCAATCCGTTCCGACTGTTCAGCTTCTTGACCCATAGAGGCCCATACATCGGTCACTAAAAGGTGTGCTTGCTTGACCGCGACAGCCGGATCTCGCTCGATGGTGACGCGATTACCACAGGCCTCGAGTAGCGCCTGAGAGGGGTCGTAACCCTCTGGACAGGCCACAACCAGCTCAAAATCGAGCAGACGTGCCGCATTCATATAAGAGTGGCAGACATTGTTGCCGTCGCCCAGCCAACATACCTTATGGCCGCTGATGTCGCCGCGCACTTCAAAAAACGTTTGCATATCAGCAAGGAGTTGGCAGGGATGGTAATCATCGGTGAGCCCATTAATGACGGGGACAGAAGAGTGCTCGGCGAAGCGCTCGACATCACGATGGGCAAACGTACGGATCATGACTAGGTCAACCATCGAAGAAATGACGCGGGCGCTGTCCTCGATGGGTTCGCCGCGACCGAGCTGTGTGTCTGAGCCAGAGAGAAATAGCGCGCTACCGCCGAGCTGGGTAATGCCCGCTTCAAAGGAGACGCGAGTTCGGGTGGACGCTTTTGTAAAAATCATGGCTAGAATCTTGCCGTCCAGACTGCGTTGACTATCGCCAGCTCGCCGTTGCGCTTTTAAGGCGCTGGCGCGATGAATCAACGCTCGGAGTTCACTCGCTGAGAGATCCATTAGCGTTAGAAAATGTCTTGGGGGAGTCATAGTGCGTTTTCCTGCTCAGCAATGTCGTTGATGATGTTGGCAATACCGGCACCGAGCTCGCCCGCCTGCTCGTCTGTCATAACCAGTGGCGGCAATACCCGTATGGTATCCCCCCCCGCAATATTAATGAGCAGGCCGCGATCAAGGCCTCGTTGAACGACCTCTTTAGTGGCCACACTGGGCTGAATACCAATCATTAAGCCCCTGCCCCGCACCTCTGTGATCAGACCCGGATCCCTCAATTGTTGATGTAATGCGGACAGCAGCGCATCGCGCACCGTGGTCGCGCGCTGCATTACATTGTCTTCAAACAGTGTTGTCAGTACGGCGATGGCAGCGGCGCAACATAAGGGGTTACCACCATAGGTAGAGCCATGATCGCCGGGACCCAGTAGCTGCGCTGCTTCACCTCTCGCCATACAGACGCCAATCGGTAGGCCATTGCCCAGCCCCTTTGCCGTCAACAGGACATCGGGTTCGATCTCGAGTTGTTCGCACACATAAGTGCTGCCACAGCGTCCATTGCCTGTCTGCACTTCATCGAACATCAGCAGCCATTGGTTCTGTGAACACAAGTCGCGCAGGCCCTGCAAATAGTCGAGATCGAGCGGTCTTATGCCGCCCTCTCCTTGAATCGGTTCCACCAGCACGGCGACCACGTTGGCCAGTGCGTCGCCGAGCGCGTGAATAGCGCTTAAATCATTGGCAGGCACATGCAGAAAACCGTCCAATAACGGACCAAATCCCTCGCGAATTTTTGGGTTGCCTGTTGCCGATAAGGCGCCGATGGTTCTGCCATGAAAGGCGCCGTCCAAGACAATAATGTGGGGTCTTGCTATTTGTCGGTGATGCCCAAGGCGTCGTGCCAGTTTGATCGCCGCTTCATTAGCTTCTGCCCCCGAATTGCAAAAAAACATGTTTTCCATGCCGGTGGCTTGTCGCAGTAAGTCTGCCGCCTCTTCTTGCAAGCCTATATGGAAGAGATTCGATGTGTGCACGAGTCGCGCCGCTTGCTCGCTGACCGCTGCGGTGACTCGGGGATGATTGTGCCCTAGATTGGTTACTGCGATGCCCGATACGCCATCAAGATAGGCGCGGTCAGCGGTATCGTATAACATCGCGCCCTCTCCTCGGGCGAAGGTAACGGGTAAGCGGCCATAGGTTGGCATAATCGCAGTGGGTGCGTTTGGCATGAATCTGTTGTCCACAACAAGGCGGCGGGGTGCCAAGATTAGCGGAGCGGCGCCCCGAGTCAAATCTTCTTGTCGGGAATCTCCGCCAGCGGCCCCATCGTATTACAATGTCAGGTAGTGAACCCAACACAGGATCGGCAGGCGACTGCCAAGAGGGAGTAATTTATGGACATTATGGACACCATTCGCGAGCAGATCGAGGGAAACCGCATCATTCTTTATATGAAGGGTTCGCCCAATCAACCTCAATGTGGTTTTTCGGCGCGCACCGTGCAGGCACTGATGGCGTGCGGTGAGCGTTTTGCTTACGTGGATATATTGAGTAATCCAGAAGTCCGAGCCAACTTACCGACCTACGCTAACTGGCCTACGTTCCCTCAGTTATGGGTGGAGGGCGAGCTAATAGGCGGGTGCGATATTGTCTGTGACATGGAGACCTCGGGTGAGCTCAAAGAGCTGGTGTCCGCGGGCGACTCACCGGATTCAGAGGGCTGACGAGAGCCCTGATGATAGGGGTTTGACATCATGGAGATTGCGACTCACATCGAGCAGATGGCGCGAGCGGCAAGAGCGGCCTCACCACTCGTGGCCAATGCCCCAGTGGATCAGCGTAATGCCGCGCTGCTGGCCATTAGGGAGGCGATTGCCGAGGATCGAGAGGCCATTTTGTCGGCCAATGAAAAGGATCTGGAACAAGGGCGCATCAAGGGTCTTGATGAGGCGTTGATTGATCGCCTAGCACTGAATCCCGCTCGGCTCGATGCGGTCGAGGAGGGGCTGGCCCAAGTCGCGGCGCTGGCAGACCCTATTGGCGCCGTGTCGGGTCTCAAGACAATGCCGTCCGGTATTAAAGTCGGCACCATGCGGGTGCCACTGGGCGTGATTGGTATTATTTATGAGTCGCGGCCGAACGTGACCATCGAGGCGGCTGCTCTGTGCATGAAGGCGGGCAATGCAGTGATTCTGCGCGGCGGCTCCGAGGCAATTCACTCCAATATGCAACTCGGCGCGTCGCTGGCGAGCGGGCTGTTGGCGTCGGGTTTGCCCGAGGCGGTCGCGCAGGTGGTGCCGGTAGCGGATCGTGCTGCAGTGGGGGCGCTGCTCGGGTTGTCGCAGTATCTTGACTTGATTGTTCCGCGTGGCGGTAAGGGTTTGATTGAGCGCGTGGCGGCGGAGTCTCGCATCCCGGTGCTCAAGCATTTGGACGGTATTTGTCACGTTTATATCGATGTGGATGCCGATGCTGATAAGGCACACCAGATCGCCATCAATGCCAAAACCCAACGGTATGGGACCTGCAATACCATGGAGACGCTGCTGGTGGCGCGCGAGCGCACCGAGCTATTACCGAAGTTAGTGGCGGCACTGCAGGCCAAGGGAGTTGAGGTCCGAGGGTGTGCTCGTTCGCGTTCAGCAGCACCCGCTATTACCCTCGACGCAGTGGAAGCCGACTGGGGGACCGAGTACTTGGCGCCCATTTTAGCCATCCGAGTGGTCGATCATGTTCAAGCTGCCATGGAGCATATTGCGGCGTTTGGCTCTGATCACACTGAAAGTATCGTTACCGAGAACGAGGCGACGGCGACGCGATTCTTGCGTGAGGTGGATTCCAGTTCGGTCATGCACAATGCGTCGACGCGCTTCGCAGATGGTTTCGAATATGGACTGGGCGCCGAGATTGGTATTTCGACAGACAAGCTTCATGCGCGGGGTCCTGTGGGGTTGGAGGGGCTGACGTCGCAAAAATATATCGTCAAGGGTGACGGCCATATTCGCCAGTGAGTGCCTCAATCGTGACTGACGCGCGCGCACTCGGTTTGCTGGGGGGCGCTTTTGATCCTGTCCACATGGGTCACCTGCGTGGCGCTATTGCGGTGCGCGAGCAATTAGGCCTAGAGAGAGTTGATTTATTGCCCGCGGCACAGTCACCGTTAAAAGCGGCCGCCACGGTAACGGCTGCTGATCGACTGGCCATGCTGGAGGCAGCGGTGCGCGGGGTGCCCGGGTTGGGTGTTGATGCCCGCGAACTTAATCGGGAAGGACCTTCCTATACGGTGGATACACTGATTGAGCTGCGGCATGAGGTCGGTGATTCGCGCCCACTGATTTGGATTGTTGGCACCGATATTCTGCCGGCACTGCCAAGGTGGTCGCGGTGGCGGCAGCTGCTCGAGTTGGCACACCTGGTGATAGTGAAGCGTCCGGGTGCCGATTCGCCGCCGCTCGCAGTGAGACAGTGGCTGGACCAGCATCGGGTCGATCAAAACGCATTGCTCGCAGCAGCAGCGGGGGGCGTCATGACATTAGACCAACCCGTTTTGGAGATCGCGTCTTCAGATATTCGCGGGCTACTGGCAGCCGGTCGAGATCCGCGGTTTCTGCTGCCCGAGGTCGTAATGGAGTATATTAAGCGACACAACTTATTTATGCGTGACACATCATGACCACTGAACTGCCGATAGCCGCCATTCCGAAAGGTGCTGATTTACTGGGTATTACCCAAAATGCGTTAGCGGACTTGAAAGCGGTTGATCCCATTGTGCTGGATGTTCGGCAGCTCAGTTCGGTGACGGACTACATGGTTGTGGCCAGTGGTACGTCGAGCCGACACGTGAAGTCGCTGGCAAATAGCGTGCTGATGGAAGCGAAGGCACAGGGCGCGCGGCCACTGGGCGTCGAAGGGGCGGGCGTTGGCGAGTGGGTTTTGGTCGATTTCGGCGATGTTGTGGTGCATGTGATGCAACCGGCCACGCGGAGCTTTTATGATCTCGAACGATTGTGGTCAGTGCAGGCTGCGCAACCACAGGAAAGCTGATGCGGCTCCGCGTGCTGGCCGTTGGGCAGAAAATGCCGGCATGGATTGATCAAGGAGTAGACGAGTACGCGAGGCGATTGCCCAAGGGCGTCACGGTGGATTGGCTAAATATCGCGCCGGCCAAACGAGGCACCAATTCGAGCCTGCGATACCAGCAGATTGAAGCAGAGTCCATTCGAGCCAAACTGTCGACAGAAGACTATCTTGTGGCACTGCATGTGCTGGGCCAAGAGATGACAACAGAGACCATTGCCGAGCGTCTTGATCAATGGCAGATGACAGGTAATCGAGTCTCTATTGTCATTGGTGGGCCAGACGGGCTGCACCCAAGCATTCTCGATGCGGCCCAAGAGCAATGGTCTTTTGGCCGCATTACCTTGCCTCATCCGCTGGTTCGGGTGATTCTCTCTGAACAACTCTATCGTGCCTGGTCCATTCAGGCGGGCCACCCTTATCACCGAGGCAACTGATGGCTAGACCACTGGATGCGCTGCGCGATACGCAAAGAGAGTGGATGATCAATCGTTCTCGGTTGATCGCCTCGCTCATCGGTATTTTTGCGCTGCTATTAATCCTCATCTATCGCTACTACTCATTGCAAATTACGCAGCATGATGACTTTTTAACCCAATCTGATCGCAATCGAATTCGTGTCGAGGTGATTCCCCCGACGCGA
This sequence comes from uncultured Luminiphilus sp., assembly GCA_905478845.1. GTDB lineage: Bacteria > Pseudomonadota > Gammaproteobacteria > Pseudomonadales > Halieaceae > Luminiphilus. Next base: position 2,188 of record CAJQKG010000077.1, on the reverse strand, counting down.
GGGCAAATCGTCGACCGCAAAGGTCGTGTGCTGGCGCTTAATCAACCCACATTTGTGGTGGGCGTTGTGCAGGAGCGTAGCGAAGACCTCGAGACGTTGGTCACGATTTTAAGAGAACGCTTTGCCTTATCGGATAGAGAGGTTGAGGCCTTTTGGGAGCGAACCTCTCGTCGGCGACCTTTCGAGTCCGTTCCCATCAAGCTCGGACTAGACGATACCGAGCTCGCCAGGGTCGCCGTGGACTTGCATTCCTTGCCCGGTGTGGTGGTTGATGCTCAGCTCACCCGCTACTACCCGTTTGCTAACACCTTGAGTCATGTACTGGGGTATGTGGGTCGCATCAGCACGGAGGATCTCGCGGCGCTCGATGCGGAGCGGTATCGTGGCACATTGCATACGGGTAAAGTCGGGCTAGAAAAGCGCTACGAGCGGCTTCTGCACGGCAAGCCTGGTTTCCAACACGTTGAGACGAATGCTCATGGTCGCCTACTGCGAGTGCTGGAGAAAGAACCGTCTCAGGCGGGGAGGGATTTACAGCTCTATTTGGATCTTGATTTGCAGCGCGTTGCCACCGAGGCCCTCGGTGATCAACGAGGCGCGGTCGTTGCACTGGATCCCCTTACGGGTGGCGTACTGGCCATGGTGTCTAATCCCAGTTACGACGCTAATTTATTTGTGAGAGGGATTAGCTACGTCGACTATGCACAACTCCGCGGATCGCTCGACACGCCGCTTTTGAATCGGGCCGTGCAAGGACAGTACCCGCCGGGCTCAACGATCAAACCGCTGCTGGGTTTGGGCGCGCTGGAGCGAGATTTTATTAGTCCCGAGACGGCCGTGCGTGATCCAGGGTGGTATCGCTTACCCGGTGATACCAGGCGTTATCGAGATTGGACGTTGCGTGTCAGAGGCGGTGGTCATGCTGAGACAGTCGATCTCCGAATGGCCATCGCTGAATCTTGTGATACGTATTTTTATGATTTGGCGCATCGAATGGGGATCGATACCATGGCAGACGTGCTGGCGCCCTTCGGCCTAGGTCTCCCCACCGGCATCGACACCACCGCCGAACAGTCCGGGATTTTGCCCAGCACTGACTGGAAGCGGGCCCAACTCAGGCAACCTTGGTACCCTGGGGAAACCATCAGTGCGGGTATCGGTCAAGGATATATGCTAATGACCCCGCTTCAGCTGGCGCAGGCGGCGATGGTGATTGCCAACAAAGGGAACAGCTTTGTGCCATCGCTGGTTCATCGCGTTGGGGATCTTACGGTGGGTGGCGTCCCGCGACCGCCGATCGCGATAGAGGAAGAGGATTGGCTGGCGGTGGTAGCGGGGATGGTGGATGTCGTTCATTCGCCTCAAGGGACCGCCGCATTTATCTCCGATAATATTCCTTATCAAATGGCAGGAAAAACGGGAACCTCTCAGGTGATTAGCATCGCTCAAGACGCGATTTACGACGAAGACAGTATCAGTGAGCGAAATCGTAACCATGGCTTGTTCATTGCGTTTGCCCCCGTTGATAAGCCGCGCATCGTGGTCGCAGTGATCGCCGAAAATGGCGGGGGAAGCCGCGCTGCCTCACCTGTTGCACGCCGTATCGTCGATGCCTGGCTCACTGAGACTGAGGATGCCTGAATACAGCCGTTCTCTGACCGATTCTCATCACGGATTTGCGCGATCCAAGACACCGGCTGAACGGTTGCATCTCGATTGGGTGCTGCTGTTGCCGGTCCTCTTAATTATGGTGCTGGGTTTGTTTGTCTTATTCAGTGCTTCTGATTCGGACTGGGGTACGGTTAATCGCCAGCTGAGAAACTTCATCATCGGCTTTGGTGTGTTGTTGGCTGTGGCCCAAGTCCGAGTCGATACCCTTCAAAGATGGGCGCCTGTTTTATATTTGGCGGCGCTATTGCTGCTGTTATTGGTGCCTTTTTTGGGTGTGGGGGCGAAAGGTGCCCAGCGATGGCTGAGCTTAGGATTTATCCGTTTCCAACCCTCGGAGATTATGAAGATTGCGATGCCGCTGGCGGTGGCTGCTTGGGTGGTTCGACGGGGTTTACCGCCCCGACCGAGTGTCACCCTGGCCGCCATGGTGATTATTGTTGTCCCCGCGGTTGCCATCGCGTTTCAACCTGATTTAGGGACGGCCATACTGGTTGCTGCAAGTGGTTTTTTTGTGGTC
>CAJQKG010000076.1 GCA_905478845.1 uncultured Luminiphilus sp. | reverse complement strand
TAAGGGCTAATTCAATAAGGACACACCATGCAGCTCTCTTTCTATGATGCCAGCATCAAGTGCTACGAGCAGATGCTCGACAGTACCGCCGAGGTACTTAAAAAGGGCCAGCAACATGCTGACAGTGCCGGTATATCCCTCTCCGAAATCGTCGACTATCGACTTCATGAAACGATGCTGCCCTTCAGTTTTCAAGTGATCTCAATCTGGCATCACTCCCTTGGCGCGGTCAATGGGATGCGGGCCGGCGTGTTCACGCCGCCGCCAAGCAAACCTGGAATCGACTACGAAGGGCTCTGTGGGCTCATCAATGAGGCCATTGAGGGTATGCGTGCAGAAACGCCTGATTCGGCTGCACAGCTATCCGGTCAGGAGATGATCTTTCGCTTAGGCGACACGGAAATACCCTTTACAACAGATCATTTTCTGGCGTCTTTTTCAAAGCCTAATCTGTACTTTCATGCCACCACGACCTACTCGATCTTAAGAGCTTTAGGCACCCCGCTGGGTAAGCGAGATTTCTTAGGGGCGATGCGTATCGGGCACTAGCGCCACGGCATCGGAACCTAACGAGAGTCCCGACTGTGGCGCAGTCTATCGCGTTAAGAAGGCCATTATCGCTTCGGGGACATCAGCCTCCGTTAACATAGGGGCGTGGCCCACATTAGGCACCGTTAATAACTCAAGGTGATTCGCGCGACGTTGCATCGCGTGCACACAATCCTCCGACAACAAATCGGTCAGCGCGCCTCGTATCAACAGTAATGGGACATCAATCAACGTATCGAAAAGTGACCAGAGCGCACTGCTCTCGGCGCCAGAGTCTTGTTGTGACAGTGCCTCACTAATCTTGGGGTCATAGTCAGCAATGATCTGATGATCCTGCTCTACATAGCACTGCCGCGCAAAGGTCGCCCATTGAGCAGGCTGCCAGTCGGGGAAGATCTCCTGACTGACCGACATGACATAAGCAGTCGCTTCGTCCCAATCCTCAAACGGCCCCGCGACACCCACGTAGGACTGAATGCGTTCGAGCCCGGCGGCGGCAATGTCTGGGCCAATATCATTAATGACCACTCGGTGTATTAAGTGTGGGTAAAGTGCATTCAAGGCAAAGGCCATGAGACCGCCCATAGACGTACCGATGACTGAGACGCGCTCACAGTGAAATGCGACCAGCATAGCGTGAGTATCATAGACGTACTGCATCAAATTGTAGCGACTCACTACCGTGTCATAGTCTGACCGACCGCGTCCTCTTTGCTCCGGCACTAACACGCGGAAATGCTGATTCAGCACAGGAGCAAGGTCTTGGAAATCGCGGCTATTTCGGCTCAGACCATGCAAACACACTACGGTGGGTGCCGCAGGTGTCGGCGCGGCATAATCTCTGCAGTACAGCGTCAGTCCGTCGTCCGTCTCAAAAAATCGCTCTTCAAACGGGCTCATCACGGCTCCGGATAACGCTGCGCTAATGCGTCGTATACCGCTTCTGGAAAGTGGGGGTCATTCGCATCTAGCAGTCCTAAAATGTCTGACAAGTGCTCGTTGTCTTCTCTATCCTGCCACTGCTTGACGTAGGTGCCTTCTTGATACCCGTGGTCTTGGCGGAAAAAATTCAGCACATTCTTACCGACATAATGTCGGTACAGCTCAGCCGAGGACAAGCCACAAGCGTGCATGAGCGCCACAAAATGGCTTACTGAAAAGCTTTGAGTCTCGAGCGCAGAGCGCGCTAACGCCTCAGTTGCACTATGAATATCGGCATTTCCAACGCCCGCAGTAGCGACTTCTGACACGATCCGATCGGCGAGATCAGACAGATCACCCTCTGCCTCAAACAGTGCCGACATCCCAAAATGCCAGATATCGACCACTTCCAACCTAACTTGCTCCATATCAGGCGTCTGCTTCTTCCACCATTTATAGCCCACATGATCCATCAACTCAGCGCACTCGATCCACACTGCCCGATACCACTCGAATCGTTGCGCTATCCAGTCAGCATGGACACGATTATTCATACGATGCTGCATCTGCAGCATATTCAAGACGGCATCTCGATTCATGGCGGTCACTTACAGTGTGAGTAAAGTCGTAAAGGGTAGCATGAGCTTGCCGGCTTCTCGTCGCACCACGGGCCAGCTTTCACTTAGGGCTACTTCGCAATATGGACAGCGTAACTCGCATCGCTACCGGTACGCCTCGAGATCGGCAGCAAAGAGTCGATTGGGGTCTCTGAAGGCTTTGAACTCTAAGCAGTTGCCACTGGGGTCTCTTAAAAAGAGTGTGCGTTGCTCCCCCACTCTACCCGCAAAGCGGGTGGTTGGCGGAATCTCAAACACCGCTCCCGAAGACGCCAGCCGCTCCACTAGCACCTCAAAATCAGGCCACGGCAGTATGACGCCAAAATGCGGTACGGGAACCTGCTCACCATCAACGGGGTTGCTACCAGAGATGCCCTGCTGCCCGGCTACCTGATGCAACACCAGTTGATGGCCATAGAAGTTCAGGTCGATCCAATCGGTTGATTGTCGCCCGCGCTCACAGCCCAACATCTCCTCGTAAAACAGCAGTGCGGCCTGCAGGTCACTCACCGGTATCGCGAGATGAAACGGTGAAAGCACCTCGGTCGATGTCACAGCGAGATCACCACATTGCCACGGGATTGATCACCATCTGTACCGCACCTTTGAGCCGAGCCTGCCCTAGCACGAACATAAATTCCGTGACGGCTTCCGCTGCCAGGCGCCCGGTATTCATCGTTTCCAGTATGTAAATACCGTTTTGCTTGAGCAAAATAACGTGGTCATAAAACACCTTATCACCGGGCTTGGGCGGCACAGCACCTAAGCCCCAAGTATCTGCGCCCACGGCAAGTGGCTTTAGAGAGGCCAAATATTGAGCAGCGTCGTTGGTAATGCCCGGTATCGTGCTGCCCCATAGCTCGGGATCGGCCTCCAAAAAGGCATCGGTATAACCTGTATGAAGGAGCACCACATCACCCTCATTCACCGTAATGTTTTGCTCCGTCATGGCGCTTTGAAGGTCTTGCGTCGAAATAGGCTGAGCAGCCGACAAATGAGGAACACCAAAGTGTTTCGCAACATCGATGAGCACGCCGCGTGCGACCATGGGTGGAATTTGACTGATATCCAGCTTTGTCAGGCCGGTAATCGCGGCGAAGTCTGACCCCTGATGGCAATTGTAAAACTCGCCATCCTCGCCAAGGTGCCCTAACCCATCGATCTGTGGGCCAGTGCCTAACCACATTTGCACCAGGTCGTCGTTGGCGCTGATTTTCCAGCCAAGCTTATGCGACGCATCCGTTCGATACGGATGCTCAGGTTGAACCACCTGCAACTGGGTATACCGCGGTGGGTACGCGGGCATACCGGGTGTGATAACGATACCCAGTGGATGACTGGCGCCAATTTTGACTAACGACGCGGCAGCCAGCGTCCGTTCGGGCGTCATTCGATTTGCCGCGCCTATTTGATCGTCGCGGCCCCACTCTGAGTACTGGCACTCCTCAGCCATCAAAAATGGTGACACACACAGTAACCCGATCCCTACTACGCGCTGATAAAACATACTCTGCTCCTGATCTTTATAGGTCAGTGACCATACGTGTTTTGGCGAGGGCAGGCAAAGCGACGGTCCTTGAGAAAGGGTGCGCAAGCCCCTGCACAAGAGGCAGCGGGCACACGCGGCTCACACCCTTATCGACGTGTCTAAAAGGCCTCTACCATCCTCTCTACGGGACTTTGTGTGGGACTGTCTGTGGGACTTTGTGTGGGACTGTCTGTGGGACTGTCTGTGGGACTGCCTGTGGGACTGTCTACGGCACGGCTACCGGAGCAACTCCCGCAACAATTTACCCACCTTCAGTTAGCCGACGCCACTCGCCCGGCAACACCGACCGGACACCACTGCGAATCAGGACTGGGGGTAACGTATCTCCAGAGGGGGGCATTGCTCAGGCTGCGGCGGTACCGGTCGCGGCGTGAGATTCCCCACCAGCTCCAGGAACACACCATCGGGATCAATGGCATGGACAATTCCGCCAGAATCACTGTCTTGACCCGAACAGCACGGCGCTATTTCTGATAGAAACGGCACGCCCTGCTCTGACAGTATTCGCGTAGCTCGCTCCACATTCGGAACCGTCAAGGCGAGTCGATTGATCCCCTTATGGTTGATGGGTGCTGGGTACGCCGGCTCCGGGTTGAAGGGGG
>CAJQKG010000075.1 GCA_905478845.1 uncultured Luminiphilus sp. | reverse complement strand
AGACCAATTAAATGAGTCAACATTAAGGGGGTAGTTCATGGTGGACCACTTTATAAACGGGGCAGCCGTTAGCATCGGTGGAGTCTCGTCAGATTTATTCAATCCATCAACTGGCGCCAAAATCGGTAGTGTATTGAATGCCGGTGACCAAGAGCTGGATGCGGCAGCACGAGCGGCGCACGAGGCTTTTGGCAGCTGGTCAACTACGGGTTTAGGCTATCGAGCGGAGATCTTACTCGCTTGCCGGCAGATGATCGTAGAGCATCGAAATGCATTGATTGAAATCTGTACGGTAGAGGCTGGTAAGACCTTCGCAGATGCTTCGGCGGAAGTTGATAAAGGGATCGAGGGGCTTGCATACGGTGCCAGCGTAGGTAGCTGGTTACGTTCCGCTACTACACAAAATGTGTCAACCGGCATCGATGTTATGGATGCTCGTTATCCGGTTGGTGTGATCTGCACCGTCAGTCCGTTTAATTTTCCGGTCATGATTCCACTAGTGCAGTGCGCTATGGCATTAGCCTGTGGTAATACCGTGATTGCAAAACCCAGTGAAAAAGTCCCCTCAGCATTTCGTTTAATAGCAGAGCTTATGCATAAGGCGGGTCTTCCTGCTGGTGTCTTAAACGTAGTCAATGGAGGTCGTGAAGTGGTTGAGGCGATGATCGAACATCCTAAGGTTGCGGGTTTAAGCTTTGTTGGCAGCACTGCCGTCGCCAAGCAACTGCGAATCAAGGGCATCGAAAATGATAAGCGGATACAGGCGTTTGGAAGCGGTAAAAATCATATGATCATTCTCCCTGATGCGGATGTAGATATGGCAGCAGACGCAGCTGTCTCCGCCGCATTTGGGGCAGCAGGTCAACGCTGCATGGCTATTTCGGTCGTCGTTGCGGTTGGTAACATCGGCGATCAATTAGTCTCCAAAATCGCCGAACGGATTCCCAGCATTAAAATGGGCCCAGCGTCAGACCGGGATGTTCAGTTGGGGCCGGTTATCAGTTCAGAGAGTCAGCAGCGTATTAATCACTTCATTGACGGGGTGGAAGACTCTGGGGGCACGCTGTGTGTTGATGGACGGTTAGATAATGACCAAGAGGGTTGGTTGGTGGGTGCCACTTTGGTTGATCACGTGAAGCCAGGCATGCCCATCTATGATAATGAAGTGTTTGGTCCAGTTTTGTCGGTGGTGAGGGCGTCAACCTATGAGGAGGCAATGGACATCATTGCCAGTCATCCACTGGGTAATGGTGCGGCTATCTTTACGCGCGATGGTGGTGCAGCCAAACATTACGCAGATAACGTTCAGGCGGGAATGGTCGGCATCAATGTGCCCATACCTGTGCCACCTTGGAACCACAGTTTTGGCGGTTGGAAAGATAGCGCGTTCACCGACAGCAAGATCAGTGGGCCCGAAGCGCTCAACTTCCATACCAGTGTCAAGGCGATTGTCTCTCGATGGCCGGATCCGTCCAGTAGCAAGGTGGATCTCGGGTTTTTGCGCAATGAGGGTCAATAGTCGTCATGAAATACTCAGCGGCAACTAGCATGGCCGGCACAGCGCCTGCCATGTTGGCGCAGTGGTTTGGTCGGCGCTCTTAAGCTAGATCTGATCATTTGATGCGCCCGCTATTGCGACAGCTGTTTGTTGTGACAGTGGGACGCAAAAATTTGCCAACCCACTATTCAGGTGCTAATCTAGCCAGATGGCTACTAGCCATTCGGCTATTTATTTGATGGGCTTTCGCAGAAATTAGGCTTTAACAGTCAGAAGGTGAGAAAAATGAAAAATAAATTAATGATTGGTGCAATAAGCGCCCAGTTGCTAGTCACCCAGGGTATTTATGCACAAACTCCGGCCCTGGAAGAGGTCATCGTCAAGGCCGAGAAAAGAGAACAAAACTTACAAGATATACCTGCATCCATTTCAGCTTTTTCTGCCGCTCAAATTGAGCTGGCGGGTTGGGATGATATTTCCCAACTAGAAACCAGTGTGCCCAGCGTGTCGGTGGGTGGTGACGGGGATTCACGACCCTTCATTTTTATACGGGGCGTCGGATCCCGTAAGTTTGACATCGGCTCTGAGGGTTCTGTTGGGGTATTTGTTGATGAAATTTATAACGCACGCTTCTCTTCGTCTCTATCAGGCATCGTGGATATTGAACGCATTGAGGTTTTAAAGGGGCCTCAAGGGACTCTATATGGGCGCAACACGATTGGTGGAGCTATCTCGCTCTACACCGTAAAAGCAAGCGAAGAGTTTGAAGCCCGCATTAAAGTCGCTGCCGGTAATGAAGGCTATTGGCGGGTGGGTGGTTATGTGTCTGGTGCCATTTCCGAAAATTGGGTGGGTCGTTTATCTGCCTCGACGCGCTCGGATGACGGCAACATGACGGAGGTCCTGTCAGGTAAAAATGATGGCCAAGACGCCGATGCGGTTCGAGTCAACTTAATTGGTCAGTTGACCGACAGGACTAGTGTCGAATTGACTGCCCAGACGAGCCGTCTCGATCAAGAGGCAAGGTTAGCTCAAGCGAACGGTGAAGTAGGACCATTAGGTTTATATCAGTTGGGCCATGCTGTGCCGCTGCCGGTGCTTCCCCCTCCGATCATTGATTCTATTCTGAGTGAAATTCGGGCGGGCACCGTAGCCAACATTTTGCGAGAAGCCGCTCTAGATCCGCGGAATGTAAAAATGGATCGCCCTGGTTTCTCCGAGCTTGAGTCAGACTTAGTCTCCCTAAAAATTGAGCATGAATCAGATAATTTTCTGTTTACCTCGATTAGCAGTCGCACTAGCGATGAGATTCACGAGCAAACCGATTTTGAATCAACCACTCGAGATGCTATTTGGACTGATGTACGACAGGACAGTAAACAGCTTTCACAAGAATTTCGATTGACATCAGTCGATGGCGGGATGTTTACGCTAGATGATCGTCTGACATGGGTAGTGGGATTTTACTACTTTAATGATGAGGGTTACCGCAAGGATGACTACTCTGTTGGTGTACAGGGAAACATCCCCCCGCAGTACTACCGAGCAGTCCCCGGCTTGGCCTACAGTCAAGCACGCCAGGACGTGACCTTGGACAATACAAGCATTGCCCTTTACGGCCAAGCAACTTATGCATTGACTGACCGGCTTAACCTAACGCTGGGTATCCGTCGTAGTGATGATGAGAAAGACTTTACCACTCAGATGATCACAAACACGCCGGGTTATCCATTTGTTGCCGCACCTTTTACACTGCCACAGACCCTAAAATTCGATTCTACTGACCCTAAAGTTAGTATGGACTATGCGATCACTGATAATTCTATGGCCTATATCACCTACTCTAGTGGCTACAAAAGTGGCGGCGTGACTTTTGCCACTTGGGCTGAGGCCGGCAATGTAGGAGGGTTTGAAGAGGAGCACTTAGACTCACTGGAAATCGGTTACAAAGCCCGCTTGATGAATAATCGCATGCAACTGAACCTGGCGGCGTATCAGTATGACTACACCGATCAACAGGTACAGAGTATCGTTGTGGTTAACGGAGCTCCGCAAGGGCTCACGGATAATGCCGCCGAGAGTGACATGAAGGGAGTAGAGCTAGAGATGAGTTATTTGCTCACCGATGCTCTGAAAGTTGATTTCAATTACTTTTATCAAGACGCTGTCTTTGAGGACTATGCCGATAAAACCGGCAATCCAATGCAGTTTGCGCCAGAGAATGCCTATACGGTTGCGTTAAGTTATGCGCCTGATCTGGGGAACAACCTGCAAATGCGAGCAGAGTACAGCTATAAAGATGAGTTTCAGTTTGATGCAGGTAACCGTGACATCTCCCTCGAGCCTGAACACGACGTAGTGAATTTAACCGCGTCGATGGACCTCGGTGATTCAGTCTCTCTTCGCCTGTTCTGCAACAATTGCTCTGACGAGCTCATCCGCACCCAGGTAACTACTTTCGCTACTTCACAAGGGGGAGGTGGGCGCAGTATTTATGGTCCAGGCCGCCGCTATGGTGCCGAAATTACTTACAACTTTTAGTAGCGGTTTTGAAATAGAGGGTGGCCTGTGACGGATAAATCGGTCGCGGGCTACCTAATATTCACCGTTTCCAAAATCAGTCCGGCTGAAGACGGCCGTTTAGTGCTAAGTCTGTGCCCTTAGGACATTGGTCTGGATGCCAGGAGTTTCTGAGTTATGGCTATCGAACATAATCAAGAATTCGAACTTTATGGCTATGGTGAGTCGTTGGCATCTCAAACTGCCAGAGTAGGGCTAGCCGAGAAGGGTATTACCTATAAGCAACATAGAGTTGGATTAGAATCCACCGGCGAGCATTTGCAAAAGGCTTACAAGGCAATCAATCCTGCATCACTGGTTCCTACTTTGGTACACAATGGCCAGCCCATCTATGACAGTATAAAAATTCTCGAATATTTAGATGCCCTAGCACCAAATCAAGGTGCAAGGTTATACCCCTCAGACACCGAAAAAAATAGTGAAGTTCGAGCTTTGGTCAAGGAATTCTCTCTTGATGAAGGTGTCGCGATCGGTGAAAATTTTGGCACCAGTATGGCGGGCCTCAGTACACAGATGCTCGCGTATCTGCTGTGCAAGAGACCACTGTGGACGGTGATTTGGGACTACCTCACCAAGCATCCATCCAGAGACCGAGTGCCTATTTTTATTTTAGTGCGCATTTTGGGCAAACCGCCCAGATTTAAATATCGGCAGTTTGTTAGCGGCGTTGCCAAGGGCATGGTCTTTATTGAGAAAAAACTGAGCCATGGCAATGAGTTTATAGCCGGCGAGTATTCTGCTGCCGATGTCTTACTTGCACAACTTTTTCACCGGTTAGAAATCACCGCCTTTCACGAGGTGCTTCGGTCTGATCAATTTCCAATGATTCGGCAGTATTGGCCACGACTGCAGCGGCGAGAGAGTTACAAGCTAGGGATCCTCGACTTCGAAGAAGAGGAATGGAACGAATGCAAAAAGGCGTTATATGGCGAGGACGAAAATCCTGGCATAGGTCACTTTTGGTCAGAAGTAAATCGGCTTAGACAATGACAAATCATGCCTAGTTCACGATGGATATACTGCAGATAGGAGAAAAAATGAGTAAGCCGATTTGTAAAATAGCCGACATCATTTTTGTACGTTTTGAGCTTGTCGATTTGGCACCACAAAAGGAGTACCTGGAACATTTCGGTATGTTTCTGGCCTATGCAACTGAAGAGACGATTTTTTATCGTGGTACGGGCACAGCACCCTACTGTTATGTTGCGACCAAAGGAAATACTAACCGACATATTGGGACCGCCTATAGAGCCAATGCTTTTTCTGACCTTGAGGCACTAGCGGCTGCTAAAGGTGTTGAGATTGTTGAAAACACTGAGCCAGGTGGCGGTCATAAAGTGACCATTGTGGATCCCGATAATATTGAAATTGAAGTTTACTTCGGCATGGAAGTAGCTGAACCAATAACGATTGATCCAAAAATGCTCAACACTGGTGTAGACAAGCCACGGGCAAACGTTTTCCAGCGGTTTGGACGCGGGTCAGATGAATGGCAGTTGCATAATGATCGCTGGGTCTATGAATTAACGTCCAAGGTTAAGCGTCTCGGGCATACCGCGATCAATGTTGCCGATGCTGCGGTATCCGTAGACTGGTACGCCAAGACCCTTGGTTTTTTGATCAGCGATAATCTCATAGGGCCAGATGGTGAGTCTTCCATAGGCGCCTTTATGCGTTGTGATCAGGGCGATATGCCAGTCGATCATCACACGCTCAACAACGTGCAGATTATGGGCGAGCCACGGACTGCCTTTGGGCATGCTGGCTATGAAGTGACTGATTCGGTCGATGACCTAATGGCGGGTCATTATCATATGAAAACCGTTGATAAGTACTACCACGAATGGGGTGTCGGCAGGCATTTGTTGGGGAGTCAAATGTACGACTATTGGCGCGATCCTACTGGGTTTACCCATGAACACTGGACCGACGGTGACCTTCTGGATGCGTCGATAACCCCCACGGACACACCCGCAAGAGATCTCATCATGGCGCAATATGGCCCGGAAATTCCGGCTTCTTTTGGCGCCAGTATGGCAAGCGAGGATGTTGATCGCTTCAGAGCAGTGACGCCGAGCCTGAGTGATTTGGTCAAGATGATGGAACAACAATAGTCATTAACGAGATAAAAAATGAGCAATTTGAATAAACCCCCTGTTTCTCCTGAGGAACTAGCGGCAGCGGCCGCCATGCAACGCACCCTGCATGGCGGAGCTGAAGTAAAGTCTGAAGAGGTTCTGGCTGCTCAGGCAGCCTTTACTGAAATGAAAAATCGCTATAGTCCATTGAGTGATGATCATCTTGATTTGCTCTTTAGAGAGCCGAGAACTCAGTATGCTTGGCAAGATAGAGAGGTCAGCGACGATCTGATACGAACACTCTATGACCTGACTAAAATGGCTTCTACTAGCGTAAACAGCTGCCCTGGTCGGTTTCTCTTTCTGCGGTCAGAAGAGAGCAAGGAACGATTACGGCCGACCATAATGGGTAACAACGTTGAGAAAATAATGGGTGCCCCCGTGGTCGCGATCATTGCTCATGATCACGATTTTTATGAGCGATTAGATCAGTTGGTGCCCTACACCGATCTAAAACCCATGTTTATCGATAAGCCGGCTTATTGTGAAGTGACTGCGTTTCGAAATGGGACCTTGCAGGGTGCTCAGTTGATCATGGCTGCTCGCGCGTTAGGACTCGATTGTGGGCCGATGTCAGGTTTTAACAATCAGGCCGTTGACGACCTATTTTTTGCTGGTACCTCTGTGGTTTCAAATTTTCTATGCTGCTTGGGTTATGGAGATCCGAGTCGTCTATTTCAGCGATTACCGCGTCTTGATTTTGATCAAGCATGCGAACTTTTATGACGTGAATATCTGCTAGAGGTGACGTGACGACCTTAATCCATTTGATGACTGCTGTTTGATAAGAGGATAAACACGGTTAATGCCCATTTTTTCAAAAACCTGGCAATTGAGGGGGTTTCAGGGGGTATCATCGTTCGAGTGGGAGTAGCAGGTCATCGAATGTCATCTAAAACAATACATTTCTACTTTGATTATCTTTCACCTTACGCCTATTTTGCATGGCGCCGACTTCCTGCTTTGGCGGGTCAATACGAGTGTCAGATCGAAGCCCACCCCGTTGTGTTTGGCAAGTTATTGGACAAGTGGGGACAGTTGGGTCCCGCGGAGATTCCACCTAAACAGCAATGGCTGAATCAGTATTGTCTCAGATATGCGGCGCTCAATGGCTTTGAATACAACCCACCCAAGCAGCACCCCTTCAATCCGCTTGCCGCGTTGCGACTGTCGTTAAAGCCAGTGAGCGGGGCTGATCAACACAAAGTGATCAGCGCACTATTCGAAGCAGGTTGGAGTCGCGGTGCGGATCTGGGCGATCTGCCGACTCTGATTGATCTGTTAGTCGAGCAATCGATTGATGGCGAAACCCTGAGTCAGAAAATTGCTGACCGTCAGGTAAAGGATGCCCTCGTTAACGAGACCGCTATGGCGATCGAAAAGGGCGTTTTTGGCGTTCCCACCGTCATTGTCGACGGCACTTTATTCTGGGGGAATGATCAGATGGGTCACCTTGAACTATTACTATCGGGCCAAGATCCGCTCGATCGAGATAAGCTCAGTGCGCTGCAAAAGCGGGAGAGGGCAATCGATCGTAAGGCCTTTCAAGATCGAGGATAATTGCTGGCATCAGAGACGGTTAGTGGTCTTTGCGCTAGTCACTTGTTGGGTGACTGGCGATATTTAGTATTAATAGCGATGCGCCCTATGTGCTATTTTTGGAAAAAGCACTTAAGGGTTTTTCATGGACTTAACATACGGCGCGGAATACGACGTCTTCCGCGAGGAAGTCAAAGCCTTTATCCGAGAGCACAAGCACAGACAGCCCCAGCCCGGTGATGGTTTCCGGAGCCAAGCTCTCAAAGATTGGCAAAGCGCACTGATTGAGCATGGTTACCACAGCAGGACGGTTCCTCGAGATTACGGAGGCTACGGAGCCGAGCCAGACATCATCAAGTCGCGCATCATCTCAGAGGAGTTTGCTGCCGAGCGCGTACACCGGGGTTTCAATGGGCAGGGGGTCACCATGCTTACCCCGGTCCTGCTCGAAATGGGCACTGAAGAGCAGAAACAAACCTTCGTCGCGCCTACTATCAAAGCCGACATAATCTGGTGCCAAGGGTATTCAGAGCCCGGCGCAGGTAGTGATTTGGCAAGCCTGACTACCAAAGCTGAGCTGGATGGCGAGGAGTGGGTGATTAACGGGCAGAAGATCTGGACGAGCACTGCGCATCACGCCGACTGGATGTTCTGTCTCGTAAGAACGGAGCCTGACGCCCCAAAGCACCTCGGTATTTCGTTTCTGTTGTTTCGCATGGACACCCCCGGTATTGAAATTAGACCGCTGGTCGATATGACCGGTGATGCCAATTTCAACGAGGTATTTTTTACCGATGTCCGTGTACCCAAACATCAAATTGTCGGTGAGCGAGGCCAAGGGTGGCAGGTCGCGAACGCGGTTCTTGGGCATGAACGCAGTTCACTCGCGACGCCCGATGCGGCGACGATTCGCCTGAACGGCGTCAAGCGGTTAATGCGCGAAGAGCGTATCAGCGGCCAGCCAATTATCGACAATGCGATTTTTCGCGATCGCTTAATGAAGCTGGAGGGGCGCGTGCTTGCTATGCAGTACAACGATATGCGCCTGCTCTCGGCCAAGATCAATAGAAATCAAGATGTGCGATTGGCTAAGATGATTGTGAAGCTGATAGGTACCGAGCTGCGTCACGAGATCGAATGTCTTGGCATCGATGTGATGGGTGAAATCGGTTTGAGTTACGGTGATAACCCCCACGTGAAAGGCTTGGGTTCCTGGCAGTACCAGTACATGTTTTACCTCGGGCTCATCATTGGGGGTGGCACTTCGCAAATTCAAAAAAACATCATCAGCGAGAGAGGTTTGGGCATGCCTAAGGAACCTAAGATGTCTGTCGCTGAAAAAGCCGTGAAGGGAGCCTGATATGGAATTTGGGTTATCGCAGGATCAGCTTTTGCTCGATAACAGCGTGCGCAAATTCCTGTCGGCGGAGGTTCCTCTCGATGCAATTCGCTCGCTGGCCGCAGGTGAGGGCAGTGATGCGAGTGTTTGGCGAGGTTTGGCAGACATGGGGCTCGCGGGTGTTCTGATTCCTGAAGCCCACGGTGGTGCCGAGATGGGAATGCTGGATGCGGTCGTTATTGCCGAGGCCCTGGGTTATGCCGCTTGTCCGGGGCCCTTCTTGAGCACCGCGGTAATGGCGTCATATCTACTTAAAGAGGCGGGCGCTACGGATTCACTCGCGCGCATGGCCACAGGCGAGTACCGAGTGGGTATTGCGTTCAGTGACGTGATAGGAGCCCACAAGGGTCAGGTGACAGAGTCCGATTCAAAGTTGTCAGGGCAGTCTCTGTTCGCCTTTGACGCCGAAGCTGATGCCTACCTGGTCGCGCTGGCTGACGGGCAGGTACTAATGATCGAAGCGTCTGAGGTAACGCGTACGCCGCTGACTACTATCGATAAGACTCGCAGCGTGTGCGAGCTCACTTTTGATGCGTCGCCAGCTTGCTTGGTGACTGACGACATGGCGCTTCTGAAACAGACTATTGTGCGCGGACGTGCCGTTCAGGCAGCGGATACATTAGGCGCGGCTCAGTACATGCTCGATCAGGCGGTGGCTTATTCGCTCGAAAGAAAGCAGTTCAATCGTGTGGTGGGCTCATTCCAAGCGGTGAAACACATGTGTGCTGAGATGGCATCTCAGCTTGAGCCCTCTAGGGCTTTCGTCTGGTATGCGGGCCATGCGTTCGACGAAGTTACGGCTGATGCCGCTGCCACTGCGTGTCATGCCAAAGCACATTTGGCTGAGGTGGGACAGTTTGTTGCCAAGACCAGTACCGAAGTACATGGCGGTATGGGCTTTACCGATTTGTTAGGTTTGCATTACTGGTTTAAGCGTATCGGCTTTAACAGGCAGCTTTTGGGTTCGCCCGAGGCGGTGCGCCACGAAGCCGCAGTCCTGCAAGGATTATGCGAGTAGCCGGTCGTTTAAGTCGAAACATACAGAATCGAATAGCAAGCCAAACCCTATAACCTGATTATCACCTGTCGACAGCGCAACGTAACCTGGAGTGGTTGTCGATGCGGTCGTTGAGCAGGAGGAACCTGCCAACATAGTCGAGAAAAATATGGGATCCAAATCGAAGCCACTATTTGTCCCCGCAGAGTTCGCGATCCCCAGCGAACTACTAACCAAGAAATTCAAACTACAGATGCTGTCGGTCGGTGATGTTGAAAAAGATTTTATAATTGCTGGCGTCAGGTCGCCGATAGCACCAATCGGCGACAAGTCGGCAACGGGTCGCCATGGCATTGGTCACGAGTGATGCGATCTTTTAAGTCCTTGCGCACCACGCAGTAGGGCTTCAGTAACAATGGAGAGGTAGCAACCATGAATAGGCTCGACAGCAGTATTAAATGGATCATGCTGGTCGCCGGCATTGTGACTTGCACGACGTTTGCCGCAACCATAGCCCCTCAAGCAGCACTGTCGGCTATGTTTGGTAGTCATTTGACCGAACCCCTCGCCGACCTCATTGTGCGAAGTTGGGGGTTACTCGTCTTTCTCATGGGCGCGTTACTGATCTATGGCGCTTTTAATGAGCCCTCGCGACGACTCTGCATCATTGCGGTGGGAGCCAGTAAGATCGGCTTTGTGCTACTCATCATAATGTTTGGAAAACAGTACGTTGAAACGCTATGGATCACGGTGTTATTTGACTCGATGGTTATCATTGCTCTGGGCGTTTACCTGTTTGCTGGCAGCAAAAAAGCAGCAGAGCACGTCGGGTAGCTGAGCCAAGGGGTGCCGACCTGTGGGCATTGTAGCGGGCTAGCGTCGATACCTAATGGTGCTGCACGCTTTCTGTGTGCGGGTGCGGTGCCCCAACCACTGGCGCGATCAAACGAGTGAGCGGCAAGCTCATTAAGCGCCAACCCACCCGGCATGGAAACCGTAGGGAACTCTGAAGGGCATCATGATAGTGGCAACAGGGCCGGCCTCGATATTCTGTGCGTCGATGATCTGGCATTCGCTTTGATTCTGCGCCTCATCATGAACAAAGCACACCAGATAACCATCGTCCTCTGACTTGCTACTTGCCTTAGGCGCGAAAACAGCTTCGCCTCCATGCCGATTGGGGCCGTAGATAAATTCTGTGGTCACACCCGATTCGTTGTCGTACTTCATCAGGCCATCGAACGTGAAGGCGCGTTCTGTGTTGAAGATCCCTGCATAGACGTAACGTGTTTTGTGGCAGGCGTAGTCATCGTTGATCCGCGTGAAATCGCAGGGGGTGTCGCTCAGTGTGCGTTCCACAACGTCGCCGGTTTTGAGATTGATGCGCCACTCGTAGAGACGACCTTGATTTTCGCTCAGATCATTCCCTTCTGATGTGCCAGCACCGGCGATATCCGCGGTGTTGGATCTTGAGGCTTGCAGCACGACTCCATCACCGTCGTCCCAAGCGTTGGCGGTGTGCACAACTACGCCCGTTTCCACATCGAACCATTGCACATCAGTGTCGCAACCATGGCGCGGCATGACCCCAATGCGTGACCCGTATTGTGGTTCAAAGTCTACGGCAGGCCCACCCGATATAGCACGCCCGATGTCCAGCGTAATGGGAAAGTCCAAGAACAGTGTGTATTTTTCGGTGGC
>CAJQKG010000074.1 GCA_905478845.1 uncultured Luminiphilus sp. | reverse complement strand
ACGGTGCGGACAATTACGGATTAGAAGGGGGATGAGTTATGGCTAGATTGGCAGTCGACGGGACAAAAAGCATTTACTTTGAAGATTTGGGCGGCGCTGGCCGGCCGCTCATCATGGTGCATGGTTGGGGTATGGATAACCGCTGTTGGGACGGCGTGATTTTGCCATTACTCGCGGCGGGACATCGCGTGATCACAACAGATCATCGAGGCTGTGGCCGATCTGATCATGACTTTGCAGACTTAAGCATCGCGGCGAATGCCGCTGACGTCGTTCAGCTCGTTGATCATTTGGGATTGAATGACGTGGTCGTCAATGGGTGGTCTTTAGGCGGCGCTGTAGCGACCCATGCGGCAAGCTTGCTGGGTGGCCGCTGTGCAGGGCTGATCCTTACTGCCGGCGCGAGTCCGATCTACACGCAAAAATCCGACCTGCCAATTGGCGGTATGCCGGCTGACGTGGAGGGTAATGTGGCCGCCATGAATGATGACCGCGTGAATTTTTTAACGATGCTAGCGACCGCCATTTGTGCCAAGCCACCCACTGATGCAGTACTGGCTTGGATGGCGGGGGCTTTTATTAATTCTAGCGCCCGCGTGTCGTCGACATTGGGCGAGCTCGCACATTTGGACCAACGTGACATGATGATGGCGCTGGAAACGCCTATTCTTTCTGTCATCTGTGGGCAGGATGGTTTTGTGTCCCCCGACATTTCGCGCTGGGTCGCAGAGAACCATCCGCGGGCAACGGGCGTAGAGTTCTCTGAAAGCGGGCATGCCCCTTTTATCGAAGCACGCGAGGGTTATTTAGCAGCCCTCAATGATTTCATTAGTCACCTCTGAAGGAGGATAGCCGAATGGCGGGAAAGGTAGATTTTGGTCTGTGGTACGACTTTCGTAACCCCGAGCCATGGCAGATAGACTTTGAGCAGTTTTATGCTGAGCGTCTCGATCAGATCGAACGTGCGGAGACCATGGGCTTCGACTCAGTCTGGTTGACGGAGCATCACTTTTGCGACGATGGTTATACGCCCTCTCCGCTGGTGATTCATGCAGCGATTGCAGCGCGGACGGAACGTATGCGCTTGGGCACGAACCTGATGCTCTTACCGATCGCCGACCCCGTGAGAATGGCAGAAGACGCCGCGACGCTATCATTGATTTCGGGTGGCCGATTTGATTTAGGCGTGGGTATTGGCTATCGCCAAATGGAGTTTGATCAGTTTGGCCGCAAAATTTCACACCGTCCCAGTTTGGTTGAAGAGGGCATTGAGATACTGCGGCGGGCTTGGTCAGGGGAGCCGATCAATTTTGAGGGCAAGCGCTTTACCGTCGGCGATTTCAAAATAACGCCTCAGCCCAAGACAGCCCCTAAACTGTTCCTCGGCGGGATGGCGCCACCGGCTATTGATCGTGCTGCAAGAATTGCTGACGGATTTTTGTGTACCGGTGGCATTGGTATGGATACCTACGTTGAGTGCTTGGCGGCCAATGGTAAGTCACCCGAAGAGGGCAACATTATCTTGGGCTGCTGGGCGATTATTGCGGAGGACCCCGAGGCTGAAGCGGCAATCGTGGGAGACCACGTGCTCTATCAGTCGAATGAGTATATTCGGTGGGGGGCATTTGGGCCGCCCGACCAAACCCCATTGTTCCCAGATAGTCGCACGGCCATTGAAAATGGTTTGTATGAGCTCTGGGATGCAGACATGGCAGTTGAGAAGCTCAGTGGAATGATCGAGCAATACCCGCAAATCTCGGACATCCACTTCTGGGCGCAGTTTCCGGGCGAGGGTATCGAGACAGGCAATCGCCGTATGGCCTACATTGCCGAAAAGGTGCTGCCAAGATTGCGTTAATGGCGCACTAGGGCGCTTTACGTCGACTGAGCTTGGCAACTGAGTGAGCGGTGGCGACGATCGTGTTGTCTTCAGATCGAGCCTGAGCTTCAAGGAAGGCGGTTCGATGGGTCGCTTTCTTGATCCATCCACTCACCCGCAGTGCCTGATTACCTCGGCAAATGCCGAGGTATTGCGTCGAGATGTCGAGTGAGGCAATACCGTTGACCGTTGGGTCTGTTCCAAAGACGGCGTGAGACATGGCCGCGTCGAGCATCGCGGTAATAAACCCGCCTTGGACAATATCGCCAGAGTGGCAGTAATCGAGTGGAACCGTGAAGACAAAAGTTGCTTTCTGTTCATCCAGTGCCAGCTCGATGAGCTCACCGCCTAGTAATCGGATGAAGCCCGGCGCGTTGTTGTTCAATTCTATGATTCGGTTTACTGCATCAGTCATGGGGCGCTTTCCTACGGCATTGACGGCGCGCAGTGTAGCGACAAACGAGGTGAAAAACCCAGTACCACTCGCGGGCGTTGCTACCCTCCATCGAACACAGTGGGTAACTCGATGGTCTGCAGAGGGGGTTGAGAGATGACAAGCCCGGCTGAGTTGATTGGTGTTGCCGATTTTGTGGGTGACGGACTGAATATCCCTACTTGGCGGATTTGTGCGGGCCAGGGTTGGTGTGTGTTTGGTCGCAATGGCTCGGGTAAGCAATTACTCGATCGGTTGTTGGTGGGGAAACTCGCAACCGAGGCGGGCGCGATTGATCGAAAGATCGCGATCGCCGATATCGCCCTTATATCATTTGAGAGCCAGCAGGGGGTCTACGAGCAAGAAC
>CAJQKG010000073.1 GCA_905478845.1 uncultured Luminiphilus sp. | reverse complement strand
TTCCTATTTTTTCTGCCTCTTTGATGAGCGTCTCAACTGATTGATCCTCACCCTGATAACCCGGGATACAGGGCACACCCGCCTCAAGCATTGCCCGCTTTGACAAAGCCTTATCACCCATGATCTCTACCGCACTCGCAGGTGGGCCAATAAATCGAACGCCTGCCTCAGCACAAGCGGCAGCAAACGCCGTATTTTCAGACAAGAAACCATAGCCAGGATGAACGGCATCGGCGCCCGCCTTCTGCGCCGCCTCAAGAATGGCCGCCGCGTTGAGGTAGGACTCACTCGCCGCGAGCCCCCCCAGTGGAATGGCCATATCGGCTTGCCGCACGTGCAGTGCCGCAGCGTCTGCCTCGGAATAGACGGCAATCGTCTTCAACCCCAATGCCTTGGCGGTGCGCATCACACGCACAGCAATCTCACCTCGATTGGCGACTAGAACACTTTCAATCGCGCTCATGATTGGTTCTCCTGCTGCCATTTCGGCTTGCGCTTTTCCAGGAAAGACGCAACGCCTTCCATCCCCTCATCGCTCTTCAGACACGCGGTGAAATTTTCTGCCGCAACGCGCATTTTTTGCTCGTCGGGGAGAGTAGCAAGCTCTCTAATCAATGTTTTTGTCGCCGCTACGGCGCCGGGCGCACACGCCAACACGTCGCGGCGGATCTGCATCTCTGCCTCAGTTAACGCCTCAGCATCTGGCACAACAAAATCTAAGACGCCCAACTGAGCCGCTTCAGATCCCTGGAACTTTGCGGCACTGAGCATCAAGCGTCGCCCCGTCGAGGCACCACATTTCTGCATCACGTAACGCGCAATTTGCGCCGGCGAAATACCAATGCGCGTTTCTGAAAAAGCGAAGCGAGCCTCTGCAGTCCCTATCGTCACATCGCAACAGCAGGCCAAACCCAACCCCCCCGCCATCGCGGCACCTTCTATTAAGGCCACGGTCACCATGGGCAACCGATTAAACTGGTAAAGCAATCGACCGATCGTCTCACTCATGGCAATCACGTCATCGTGCGTGGCATTCGCCATCGTTTGGAAACCCTTGAGATCCCCCCCCGCACAGAAATAACCGCCCCGGCCTCTTAGCGTCAGGCCTCTGACAGAAAGATCTCCCTCGATCGCCTCGCAAATGCGCTGCAAATCAGCCACGACGACATCCGTCAGTGGGTTACGTCGCTCTGGCTGATTGAACCAAATGGTCAACCAGCCCTGGTCCCATTCACACTCAACAGAATCGGTTTGAGGCAAATTCATCATGGTCACATCCTCGCCACGCCAAAGCTGTTGGGGGTGAGCACTCGTTGTCGGCCTTCCAATACCGTCTCTAAGCAAAAAGCCAGCACCTTGCGCGTGTCACGCGGATCGATCACACCATGGTCGAGCACCCGACCGGAGGAAGAATAAGCGTCCTCTTGCGCATCAAAATGCGCGCGGATCACCGCCTCCTGCTCGGCTAATGTTTCCGCGGGAATCTCGACTCCTTTTCGCGCCGCACCCGACTTCGCAACTTCGGTCATCGTTTTTGCCGCACTTTGACCCGCCATCACCCCGGTGCGCGCACTGGGCCACGCAAATAAGAAATCAGGCTCATAAGCCCAGCCACACATTCCGTAATTACCTGCACCGAAGCTGGCACCAATATAAAGACTAATTTTTGGAACCCGCGTCGTACTCACGGCTTGAATCATTTTTGCGCCATGCTTGATCATGCCCGCTTGCTCATACTCTGTACCGACCATATAGCCGGTGGTGTTTTGGAAAAAAATAATCGGCAGATCAGCTTGATCACACAGTTGAATGAACTGCGCCACTTTCGTCGCACCATTGGGATCAATGGGTCCGTTATTGCCAATCACCGCGCAGGCAATCCCCGTGATACTGGTGTAGGCACAGAGCGTTGATGCTCCGTAGCGCGGTTTAAACTCTTCAATATCAGAGCCATCTACCACGCGCGCTAGCACTTCTCGGCAGTCGTAAGGCACCTTGGGGTCGGTAGGAACCGCTCCCGCGAGTTCCTCCACATCGTAAAGCGGTGCCTGATAGACGCGTCGCGGCACCGGTGATGCGCGGCGATTCCAATCAAGACGGTCAAAGACCTCACGCGCTTTCAGTAATCCATGCGCATCGTCCTCCACCAAATACTCCACCACACCCGTGACGCTCGCGTGCATCTCGCTACCCCCCAGTTCGCGATCGTTTGCGATCTCCCCCGTGGCGGCGCGCACCAATGCCGCACCTCCCAACGCCGCCATCCCGTTCTCTTTGACGCCAATCACGTAATCGGACATCCCGGGCATGTAAGCCCCCCCCGCAGTAGAGCCACCATGCAAGACGACCAACGTTGGCAAACCCATTGCGGACATTTGCGCCAAGTTGCGAAAGATCGCGCCGAACGTGGACCACAATTCGGTTTGGTACTGCAACAAATTGGCACCGGCGCTCTCCACTAAATGAATCAGAGGTAATTTCTGGCGCTTGCAGATCGTCTGCAAAGAGAGCGCCACCTCACCGGTCTTGCCCGTCATCGCACCGGCGGCAATACCTGAGTCATCAACCCATATCATGCAGCGTGCACCACCCACGAAGCCAATCCCCACCATGACCGACGCACCGGGAATACTGGTGTCCTGGTCAGGGTTATCCACACCAAAATTAGCAAGGGTATGCAGTCTTAAAAAAGGCATACCGGGATCTAACAGACGATTTAAGCGATCGCTTGGTATCAGTTGGCCACGCTTCTCGAAAGTCGCCCGACGCTTAGCAGAGGCGCCCTGGGCGCGTTTCTCAAGTGCCCGAAGGCGTTCTACAAACGTCATCATACTGGCGCGGTTCGCAGCAAACTGCTCCGAACCCGAATCTATCTGGGATGCCACAGCGACCATATCAGTCTCCTAGTAATGCTTCCGGTATGGCTACCGGCGTATCCAATAAAATCTGTGCATAGCCCTTCGCTTGGGGGTCATTACGCAAACTGGCGACACCGCCGCCGCCCAAAGCATGGTGCAGTAAGAAGTTCAGCGCCGGCAATCCCGGCAAGAAAAATCGATCAATCTCAGGGCTTGCCATAAAGTGCGCAAAACGCGATGCCACGTAC
>CAJQKG010000072.1 GCA_905478845.1 uncultured Luminiphilus sp. | reverse complement strand
GAAGTTTATTTATTACGTGGGACCGGTGGACCCGGTTCGTGACGAAGCAGTCGGCCCGGCTGGTCCCACGACCGCGACGCGAATGGATAAATTTACTGACTATATTCTCGATCAGACCGGGTTAGCGGGCATGATCGGTAAGGCAGAGCGCGGCCCTGTTGCAGTAGAAGCCATTAAAAAACACGGCGCGGTCTATCTAATGGCAGTGGGTGGTGCCGCCTATCTGGTGTCGAAGGCGGTGACTAAGGCCGAGGTGGTGGCCTTTGAGGATCTGGGTATGGAGGCCATTTACGCGTTCACGGTGAAGGATATGCCGGTCAGCGTGGCGGTGGATAGTCAGGGGGAGTCGGTTCATGTAACAGGCCCCAAGCTGTGGAAAGCGCAGATTGAAGAGCAGGCGCTTGAGCTCATCTGAGTCGCTTTACTGGCACGATTACGAAACGTCGGGGGCGGACCCCACTCAGGACCGACCGTGGCAGTTTGCGGGTATCCGAACCGACACTGAATTGAATATCGTCGGCAAACCGCTCACGCTTTATGCACAACCGAGCGAAGACCGATTACCGCATCCTGCAGCAGTGCGCGTCACCGGTATTACCCCCCAAGAAGCCCATGAAAAGGGCGTCCCCGAAGCAACCTTCATTAGCCGTATTCTCGCAGAACTCGCCAAGCCCAATACCTGCACCGTGGGCTATAACTCGATTCGCTTCGATGACGAAGTCACCCGCTTTACCCTGTGGCGCAATCTGCACGATCCTTATGCGCGAGAATGGCAAAATGGCAATAGCCGCTGGGATCTACTCGATGTGGTCCGCGCATTTTGGGCGCTGAGCCCCAATGGACTCGAGTGGCCACAGCGTGACGATGGGTTGACGAGCTTTCGTCTCGAGGACCTTACGGCTGCCAACGGGATTGAACATGGCGCTGCACATGATGCCTTAGCGGATGTGATCGCGACGATCGAGATGGCGAAGCGCTTAAAGCAGACTAATACGCACTTATTTACCACGCTTTATGGCAATCGCAGTAAGCGAGCCGCAAGTGCGTTGATCGAACTGCCGCGACTGAAGCCGCTAGTGTATGTCTCGGGGATATTTGGTGCGGCAAGGCATAACGTCGCCTTAGTGGTGCCGGTAGCTTGGCATCCCGATAATAATAGCGAGGTAATTTGTGTTGATTTAGCCGGCAGCACTGAGTATTTCGATCAGCCAGTAGAGCAGCTGCGTGAGGCGCTGTTTGCGCCGGCGTCAACGCGATTAAAAGGGGCCGTGCGACCGCCACTGACAGCGGTGCGGCTCAATCGCGCGCCGGTACTGCTGCCCGCCGATTGGCTAGCGGGTGAGGTCGCAGAGCGACTCGGTTTGGATGGTGGTCATCACCGCGCACATTTAGCCGCGTTGCACGCGGCACGCGCTGCGGATGAAAAAGCCTTTGTTGCGCGTTTTCAGGATATTTGGCGTGAAAGAGCGTTTCCGCCGCGGACTGACCCCGATCAGATGCTCTACGATGGTTTCGTCAATGATGCCGACCGTGCTCTGTGCCAGCAGATTCTCAAAAAAGAGCCGGCGGCATTGGCGACGCAGAGCTGGCCGTTTACTGACGCACGATTGCCCGAGCTGTTGCTCCGCTACCGCGCACGTAATTTCCCGGATAGTTTGTCTACAGACGAGCGCGACCAGTGGCGAGAGCACTGCCAATGGCAGCGGCAAGAGGGCGATTTCAATCAGAACATGTTTACACGGGCGTTAGCCGAGGAGCGTGCGCGCGCTGGCATCACGCCAGCAACCACCCGTGCGCTGGATGCATTGGAGCAATGGGTGAGAGACCTGTCAGTCGAGGGTTGATCAAGGCTACAATGACTTGGATGAGCTGGAAGCGTGGTCTTTATCAGGTAGCGGCTTGAGCAATAGGCCAAGTCAACCCACTGGGATGACGCCGACCACAAACTAGCGTGCTATCAATAGGGGAGCCTATATCGTGCAATTTGCCGGTAGCCATATTCTTGGTATCAGCCAGTTTGAAAGAGAGGATGTGGAGCGCCTATTTGCAGTGGCGGATCAGATGCGTCCCTATGCCCATCGCGAGCGAATTACTCGGGTCCTAGAAGGGGCGATTCTAGGCTCCATGTTCTTTGAACCCTCCACTCGGACCCGCATCAGTTTTGGCAGTGCTTTTAACTTGCTGGGGGGTGAGGTGCGCGAGACGACCGGCTTCGAACATTCAGCAATCGCCAAAGGGGAGTCACTGTACGATACGGCACGAGTATTGAGCGGTTACTCGGATATCATCGTCATGCGTCATCCTGAAGATGGCTCTGTTGCTGAATTTGCTGCCGCGAGTCGAGTGCCGGTCATCAACGGTGGCGATGGTGCCAATGAGCACCCCAGCCAAGCGCTGCTGGATTTATACACTATTCGCTCTGAACTGGCGGGTCGGGAGCGCGGGCTGGATAGTCTTAGAATTGCGATGGTGGGCGATCTCCGATTTGGCAGAACGGTTCACTCGCTATGTAAATTGCTATCGCTCTTTGATCATCTCCGTATCAGCCTGGTGTCGCCAGAAGCCTTGCGAATGCCCGCCGACGTAGTGGAGACACTGCGGCGAGCCGGGCACGATGTGTTGGAGACCGAGGTATTGGAATCGGGCATTACGGATGTTGACATTGTCTACAGCACGCGCATTCAAGAGGAACGCTTTAGCACTCGGGAGGAGGCAGATCTCTACCGTGGCCGTTTCCGACTCAATCAAAGCGTTTACACCGCCAACTGCGAGCCCAATACGGTAATCATGCATCCCTTACCCAGAGATTCTCGAGAGGGTGCTCAGGAACTGGACATTGATCTCAACGATAACCCCAACCTCGCCATTTTTCGCCAAAGTGATAATGGCGTGATTGTGAGGATGGCGTTATTTGCACTCATACTGGATGTCGTAGAGCAGGTAGATCAGCACGCAGTGCCGGTCGGCTGGTATACGGAGCGGCGGTTTTGACGTCATTCCAGCCCCGCTTTGGTGCTGGAGACGTTGACGTACAGCGCCAAGAAGGCGGCTTCAGCGGTTATTTTTCTGTCGATACACTGACTCTGCGTCATCGATTGCAGAGCGGTGAATGGTCTGAACCGATGCGGCGCGAGTTGTTTCAGCGCGGCGACGCCGTGGCGGTGCTGCCGTGGGATATGGTGGCAGATGAAGTGGTGCTGATTGAGCAGTTCCGCGTCGGCGCGATGCGAGACAACGACAGCCCCTGGATGCTTGAGTTGATTGCCGGCATCGTCGAGACGGGGGAATCCGATGTCAACGTAGTACACCGAGAGGCGGATGAAGAGGCGGGCTGTGTTTTGGGCCGACTGGAGCCGATAGCCACCTTTTATCCCAGCGCCGGTGCCTGCTCAGAGCAAATTCGGGTTTTTGTGGGGGAGCTGGTGAGTGCAAAGCCTGGGACGATTCAGGGGCTCGACAGCGAGCACGAGGATATTCTGGTGCATCAACTTCCTCGCGGTGCGGTATTAGCCATGCTTGATCGGGGCGAGATTAACAGCGGACATACCTTGATCGCGCTCCATTGGTTGGCGCGTCATGGTGAGCGGTTGCGCGCGGCGTGGCTCGGCGATCGTGATGACTGAGCCGAGCCCGCATGATGAGGTAGAGGGCGAAACCCCTGCCTCGACCGCCTCTGCGGGTCACCCGGTTGAATTAGTGCGCTCAAGCGCTGTTGTCGGGGTCGCGACGCTTTTGTCGCGCGTGCTCGGGCTGCTGCGAGATGTGGTATTGGCCAATTTGATTGGTGCTAGCAGCAATGCCGATGCGTTCTTTGTGGCCTTCAAGATTCCTAATTTTTTGCGACGATTATTTGCGGAAGGGGCCTTTGCGCAGGCCTTTGTGCCGGTGCTGGCCCAGACGCGGGAGCAGGGTGGTAATGCCGCCGTGCGCGAGCTAGTCGACCGCGTTGCGGGGATGTTAGGGGGTATTTTGACGGCGCTGACGGTAGTGACCGTAATGGCGTCGCCATTGGTGGCCATGTTATTTGCACCGGGGTTTTTGCGTGATCCCGCCAAGCTGGCGCTCACCGGCGATTTAATTAAGCTGACCTTTCCGTACTTATTGCTCATTTCATTAACGGGTTTTGCCGGCGCTATTCTTAATAGTTACCAACGTTTTGCCGTTCCCGCATTGACGCCAATCTTGCTCAATCTCTCTTTAATTGCGGCCGCATTATGGGTAGCCCCCGGATTTGATGAGCCGGTTGTTGCGCTGGCGTTGGGCGTGCTGATTGCGGGGTTTGCTCAGCTCCTGTTTCAGGTGCCCGCGTTAGCGGCGATCGATTTAGTGCCGCGGCCCCGCTGGGAGCCCGGGCACGCAGGCGTAAGACGGATTCTTATCTTGATGGTGCCGGCACTGTTTGGTGTGTCGGTGAGCCAGATCAACTTGCTACTCGATACCGTGTTGGCCTCCTTACTGCCCGCGGGCAGCGTATCGTGGCTGTATTACTCCGATAGATTGACGGAGCTGCCACTGGGTATTTTTGCGATTGCGATTGCCACGGTGATATTGCCGGCGCTGTCTGGGCAGCGTGCTCGCGCCGATGACCCTGCGTTCGCCGACACGCTGTCTTGGGCGGTGCGCAGTGTTGGGTTAATTGCCGTTCCCGCGACGCTGGCACTGGCGATTTTGGCAGAGCCATTATTAGTGACGCTGTTTCAATACGGCGCTTTTGGTGCCGATGATCGATTCATGGCAGCGGCCAGTTTGAGAGCGTATACCCTGGGGTTGGGCGCGTTCATGTTGGTCAAAGTATTGGCGCCCGGGTTTTATGCTCGCGAGGATATGAAAACTCCGGTCCGTATCGGGATCATCGCAATGGTCACTAATATGGTGCTCAATATACTGTTTGTTTTTCCACTGATGTGGTGGTTCGAGATGGGTCATGTGGGTCTAGCGCTGGCGACCAGCGTCGCTGCGTGGTTAAACGCGGCGCTGCTCTATCTGGGCTTACAGCGAGCAGGGATTCTGGTACTCGACGCTTCAGCCAAAAAGTGGCTCATCAACATTGTGGTCTCGGCGACGGTAATGAGTCTGTTACTGCTGAAGATAACCCCTGATATAGCGATCTGGACAGAGTGGCGATGGTGGGAGCGAGGCGTGAATATGGTCATGCTCTGCGCGGCGGGCTTGGCGACATTCCTGTTCAGCTTATGGATTTTGGGTGGCCGGATCGATCATCTTAAACGCTAAGTCCCCCGGTGGCTTGACGGAAGTGGGTCTCTGGCTGATCCGAGCGCCGCTGGGCGGTATACTGCGCCTTTTAGTCAAGCGAGA
>CAJQKG010000071.1 GCA_905478845.1 uncultured Luminiphilus sp. | reverse complement strand
CATAGTGCGTATGCTGATTAACGCCGTTTCTTTTCTTATGTTGCGTATCATCTAGCGCAGTGCCCCGGTTCTCAAGGTGATTTTGCGTCAACATCAGGTCATTTATGGCCAGGCGTGGTTAAAAGGTGTAGTTAAAAAGAGTGGTGGCAGAGCGTGGTGCTAGAGAGTGATCTGAAAAAGTGTTGAGAAAGAGTGGTGAGTTCGATGGCCGATCGCCCTGCTAGGAGTTTTCAGAGGGTTGTCGATCGCTGTCCAGCAACCCGAGGGTGGTGCACTGAAAGGTCGAGGTGAGGCATTATTGCCGGGCAGAGTGGGTTAATGTAATGGCCATCGGTCGAACGAGGCCGTATTGACAAATAGTTGGCTCAGGCAGTGCCGCCAGAGGGTGCCCACTGGATAAACCTCCCTGTCGAGGGGGGTTGTCCGCTAAGGTGACCGACAACAATACCCGTACCAGTTCGGTAGGCTTTCCAAGCCAAAAAGTCGATAGTCGCGTGCTGAATTGGTACCTTGAGCACATCCAGAGAGACCGCGCATAGGTCGTTACTCTCCTCAGAAAAAGGTCGCAACACGGTCAATGAGCGCTGCATTACAGATTTTACAAACGACGTTTGGTTTTACCCAGTTTCGCGAGCCTCAGCAGGCCATTATCGAGGCGGTGGTGGCAGGCAACGATGCGTTCGTATTAATGCCGACAGGCGGCGGCAAGTCACTGTGTTATCAAATACCGGCATTGGTGCGTCCGGGGTGTGGCGTGGTGATCTCGCCACTCATTGCTTTAATGCAAGATCAGGTGTCGGCGCTACAGCAGCTGGGCATTCGTGCGAGCTTTCTCAATTCCACGCTTGACCCACAGAGCGCGGCGGCAGTCGAGGAGGCGTTACTCAACGGAGAACTCGACCTACTCTATCTTGCGCCCGAGCGGCTGAATCAAACTCGGACGAGTGCATTGTTAGAGAGTGCGACGCTTTCGCTCTTTGCCATCGACGAGGCGCACTGCGTGTCGCAGTGGGGTCATGATTTTCGCTCTGACTATTTATTGTTAGAGCAGTTACAGCAACGTTTTCCCAGCGTGCCGAGAGTGGCGTTAACGGCGACCGCCGATGCGAGAACACAACAGGAAATTATCGACAGACTAGGGCTCGCGCAGGCGGCGCAGTTTGTCGTGGGTTTTGATCGTCCGAATATTCAGTACCGAATTGGTTTGAAAAATAATCCCCGACAGCAACTATTACGATTTTTGAAAGACGAGCACCCACAAGACGCGGGCATTGTGTATTGCTTGTCTCGTAAAAAAACGGAAGAGACAGCGCAGTGGCTGACTGAGCAGGGCTTTGATGCGCTGCCTTATCACGCTGGCTTATCGGCAGAAGTCCGGGCGGCGCATCAGGCACGTTTTCTGCGCGATGAGAATGTGATTGTGGTTGCCACCATTGCCTTTGGTATGGGGATTGATAAGCCGGATGTGCGCTTTGTAGTGCACCTGGATTTGCCGAAAACCGTCGAATCGTATTATCAAGAGACGGGACGGGCGGGTCGCGACGGCGCGCCGGCGACCGCCTGGATGATTTATGGATTACAGGATGTGATCAAACTCAGACAGATGATGCAGAGCTCTCAAGGCAACGAGCAGCATAAGCGCCTTGAACAGCACCGGTTAAATGCGATGCTGGGATTATGCGAGATCACCAGCTGCCGACGACAGTCGCTATTGCAATACTTCGGCGAAGATTACCCTCAGCCCTGCGGTAATTGCGATAGCTGTCTCGATCCAGCCAAAACCTGGGATGCAACAGAAGCCTGTCGGATGGCGCTCAGTGCGGTAGCGCGAACCGGTGAGCGATTCGGCGTGAACCACTTAATCGACGTCTTGAGGGGTAAGGAGACCGATAAAATGTGGCAGTTCGAGCACCACCTTCTGCCGACTTTTGGGGTGGGGACTGCATTAGATAATAATCAGTGGCGATCGGTCTTTCGTCAGCTGGTGGGACGCAGTTATCTATCGGTGGATGTAGAGGGCTACGGCGCGTTGAAACTCCAGGAACAATGTCGGCCTCTGCTGCGCGGCGAGGTATCAATTGCGCTCCGGGTAGATCAAAAACAAAAAGTGGTGAAGCGGCAAACAAAGACACCCCTTCCTGAAGAGGTGGAGGTGGGTCTGTGGGAGGCCTTGAGAGAGTGTCGACGCGAGCAGGCAGAGGAGCAGGGCGTTCCTCCCTACGTTATTTTTCATGACAGCACGCTCATTGAGATGTGCACTTTGTTGCCACAAACACATGACGAGTTTGCCAACCTGACCGGCGTCGGCGAGCGAAAACTACTCAAATACGGCGACGCTTTTCTCGCGGCTATCCGCCGAGCTCAGGACGAAGCTGCCACATAACTATCGCAAGCTACACTTGTTATTGCCGCACCGGTCAGGCCCGTGACAAAGCGCGACCTCGGTGTTGTATTTGTGTGCCAGGTCTTGCCGAACACCCGTGAGGTGGTGAGCATGCTAGGCGAGTTGCGCCGTCCTGCCGGGGTACTCAACGAGAGGCGCGGTCTTCGGTATCGTTCGGTTGCAAGCCCGTGCCTATGATCGGCGCATAAGGTAAAACGCAATGGCATCGCCTTCTCCTTCTCCAATACCCTGTTTATGACCTAACGGCGTACAATCACTTCTGTTGATCGGAGGTTTTAGGTATGAGCGCTTATAAGATGTCCGTTGAGCCGCTGTTTATCACGCCTTTGGCCAGGGTCGATTTGAGCAGCTGTATTACACCGAGTGAGGTCGCTTTTACCGATAACCTTAAGATGGTGCCCAACCAACAGAATTTGATTTCTGAAGATCTCTATATTTTGCAGCGCCCTGAATTGGCCAATATGGCCGAGGCGATTTCTGCTGCTTTGCAACACTATGCGAAAGAAGTGATGGGCGTCGATCACCAGCTGGAGG
>CAJQKG010000070.1 GCA_905478845.1 uncultured Luminiphilus sp. | reverse complement strand
TGCGATGCCGCTGGCGGTGGCTGCTTGGGTGGTTCGACGGGGTTTACCGCCCCGACCGAGTGTCACCCTGGCCGCCATGGTGATTATTGTTGTCCCCGCGGTTGCCATCGCGTTTCAACCTGATTTGGGGACGGCCATACTGGTTGCTGCAAGTGGTTTTTTTGTGGTCTTTATGTCGGGCATCAGCGGGATCCAGATTTTGGGTGGTGCGCTCGTGGCGCTCGCGGGCATCTGGCCGGCTTGGCTATTTCTGCTGCGGGATTATCAGAAGC
The DNA here is from genome assembly GCA_905478845.1 of uncultured Luminiphilus sp. Taxonomy (GTDB): domain Bacteria; phylum Pseudomonadota; class Gammaproteobacteria; order Pseudomonadales; family Halieaceae; genus Luminiphilus. The sequence goes on along the minus strand of CAJQKG010000070.1, from coordinate 18,883 downwards.
AGCGCATCCTCACATTGTTTGATCCCGAGGCTGACAAGCTGGGCGCGGGCTGGAATATCATTCAGTCTAAAACCGCTATCGGTTCCGGTGGGTGGTCTGGAAAGGGCTGGTTGCAAGGGACGCAATCGCATCTTGATTTTTTACCGGAGAGCCAGACCGATTTTATTATCGCCGTGCTGGCGGAGGAGTGGGGTTTCCGTGGCGTCCTCTGCTTGCTGGTGCTTTACGGGGCGGCAGTGGCGCGCGGTCTTTGGATAAGCTTTAGCGCGCAAACGAGCTACGGTCGGTTATTAGCGAGCGCGATTACGCTCACTTTCTGTGTGTATATTATTGTCAACATGAGCATGGTGGCGGGGATACTACCGGTCGTTGGAGTGCCTCTGCCCTTTGTGAGTTTTGGTGGCACCTCGGTCGTCACGTTGATGCTGGGTTTCGGCATTTTGATGGCCATTAGCACTGAAAAAAGGATTATTTCTCGATGAAAATAGCAACACACCGCGGCGGAAAACTTCTCGCCTCCCACGGGTGGCGCCTGTGCCGAGTGGCAGTAGCGTGGGTCTGTGTCACGCTGGTAGTAGGCGCTCATGCTGATGATTATCGTGGCCGAGAAGAAGCGGCCTCAATTCTTGTCGAAGTCGGAAATGAAGGTGTGGATGTGGTGTGGGCGGGTGAGTTACTCGCGGTCGCCAAGCGACAGCAAAGTATTCTGGACGCCATTGCGCGCCCGGCTGAAAAAACCAAACCCTGGTATGACTATCGAGACATATTTTTGACAGAGCGGCGCATTCGCGAGGGCATTGTCTTTTGGGATACCCATGCCGCTGTCTTGGAAGAGATTAGCCGACGCACAGGGGTGCCGTCTGCGGTTATGGTGGCGATTATTGGCGTCGAAACCTTCTACGGCAGAATTACGGGCAGCTACCGAGTAATCGATGCGTTGGCGACGCTCGCCTTTGATTACCCGAGACGTTCACCCTTTTTCACTCGAGAATTAGAGCAGTTTTTGATCTTGGCCTGGGAGTCTGGCAAGGACCCGTTAGCGCTCAAAGGCTCCTACGCGGGCGCGATGGGTTACGGACAATTTATGCCATCGAGCTATCGCGCTTACGCGCGTAGTTTTGAGCCTGGTGGCGTACCGGATATTTGGGATAATCCCGCCGACGCGATCAGCAGTGTTGGGCATTATTTGCAGGCTCATGGATGGCAAGCAGACGAACGGGTGCTCCTGGATGCGGTTGCGAATCAACCATCCGATTCACTGTTTGAGGCAGGGTTAAAACCCTCTCAATCGATCGACGCGCTCGCGCAAGCGGGACTGTCGACCGAGGTCGACGTCGATCCCCACACTCAGGTGACGCCCATCAAGCTTGAAACGACTGACGGACAGCGCTACTGGTTGGGGCTACAGAATTTTTATGTGATTACGCGCTATAACCACAGTGCAATGTACGCAATGGCTGTCTGGGAGCTGAGTCAAGCGATCGTGGCGGCGCGGCCAGTCTCCTGAATTCATTGCATTGGATCAGGGTGGCGGCTGTGCTGTCGCTCCTAGTGGCGTGCGCGGGTGCGCCCGCGCCTGACGATCATGCACCGGCGCTATCGGAGGTCCCGGTTTGGCAGGATGCGGTTCCGCAGCCCGATCCATTGTTGCCCGCCGGCAACGCGACGCCGTATCAAGTTTTGGGTAAAACCTATCAGGTCATGGTGTCTGCCGAGGCGTATCAAGAGCAGGGCATTGCGTCCTGGTATGGGATGAAATTCCAGGGTAGACCGACAGCAAATGGTGAGATTTTTGACGTTTACGCGCCGACCGCTGCCCACCGCTCATTACCGATCCCCTCTTATGTCCGGGTGACGAATCTCAATAATGATCGGAGTGTGGTCTTGCGCGTCAATGATCGTGGACCCTTTCATCCAGATCGATTAATTGATCTCTCCTACGGTGCGGCGGTGCAATTGGGTTTTGCTGAGCAAGGCACCACTCGTGTCGTGATTAAAGCTATTGAGCTAGCCGGGATCGATGATCGCCGATCGTTGCCCGGATCGACTTATCGCTTTTTGCAGTTAGGCGCTTATCAGTCTGAGGAGACTGCAGCTGAATTGGCGCAAGCCGTGCAGCAACGTTGGGGTTACCCTGTGTCGATCGACCCAGTCGATATCAATGGTGCTCGCGTGCATCGGGTTCGCGTCGGTCCTTTTGAACACATAGCGGCATTGGACCAGGCCAGTAGTCGGTTAGTAGCGGGCGGTTACGGTCCCCTGTTACGCATACCCTGACAGGGGCGTTACCGCTGGTCCCTCAGGGATTGTTACACTGACCTCCCGAAACAGTCCCGCGACTGCGAGAGCGCTGTCGTAATGAGTATGAGAGACAATATGAAGCGTTTGATGTGTTGCTTGACCTTGCTGCTTTTTTTTCCGCAAAGCGGTATCGCTAATTCACCATTAGTCCCCTCTGCGCCCTCGATTAACGCTGATTCTTACCTCTTGATCGATTTTGATACGGGCGCGGTTTTGGTCGAACACAACGCTGATTTACGTTTGCCACCGGCGAGTTTGACTAAGTTAATGACCGCCTACATTTTGGCGCAAGAGGTCGCATTGGGGCGCTTACAGCTTGAGGATGTCGTCCCGGTAAGCCGCAATGCGTGGTCTCAGAATCCGACTTTTAAGGGCTCCTCGTTGATGTGGATCGAGCCCGGAAAGTCGGTGACGGTAGCGGAGCTAGAGCGAGGCATCGTGATTTCATCGGGTAACGATGCCACGGTTGCGATTGCCGAGCATATTGCGGGTAGCGAAGCGGCGTTTGCCGATTTGATGAACCAATATGCCGAGACAATGGGTTTGGCCGGGACGCACTTTGAAAACAGTCACGGGCTGCCCCATCCAGACCATCTGTCGACAGCCCGCGATCTTGCCGCGATCGCCGCCGCCGCCATTCGCGACCATCCCGATCGCTATGCGGTGTATCAAGAGCAGAGCTACACCTATAACGAGATTACGCAGTACAACCGTAACCACCTTTTACGAGAGGATGCCTCGGTCGATGGGCTTAAAACGGGTTACACACGGGTTGCGGGGTATGGGTTAGTCGCTTCTGCTCAGCGTGAGGGCATGCGATTGATCTCCGTCGTGATGGGCAGTAGTTCAACCGCTAGCCGTAAAGCTGAGACGCGCAGTCTGCTCAATTATGGATTTCGATTTTTTGAGACAGTGCGGCCGCTAAAGGCAGGTAAGCCACTGGCTGAGCCGCGCGTATGGAAAGGCCAGACAGAAAGAGTGGTGCTGGGGGTGACGATGGATCGTGTGATGACACTGCCACGGAGTACCGCTCTGATCGAGCAGGTCATCGAGGTGGACGCGCCGTTGCAAGCGCCCCTTAACGTCGGAGATCGCGTGGGGAGGATTTTACTCAGTCGCTCTGGAGAGCAAGTGGGGGAAGTGCCCCTGGAAGTATTGCAGACGGTAGAACCGGCAGGATTTTTTGCGCGCCTATGGGATGGCATCGTGCTCTGGTTTCAGCAGCTATTCGGTTAAGACCACATGACAGACCAACCCCCAAAAATTATTTTCCCCTGTGAGTACCCGATCAAGGTATTGGGCAGGGCGTGTGAGGCGTTTCAGCCAACCGTGTTGGCTATTTTTCGCTCCCGCGCAGGAGAATTCGATTCCTCTGGAGTGGTAGTGAAGGATTCTCGTAAAGGCACGTTTCAATCGATCACGATTACGATAGAAGCGAAGAGCGAGGAGCAGTTGACCCTGATTCACAAGGACCTGATGGATACGGGTCTGGTTTCGATGGTGATTTAGGGCGATGCAATGTCGTCGAATGGGTTTGGTGGCCTACCAGCCCACATTGGAATCGATGAAAGCCTTCACGGCGGGCCGAACTGCGACCACGGAAGACGAAATTTGGTTGTTACAGCATCCGCCTGTTTACACGCAAGGCTTGTCTGGCAAGCCAGAGCATGTGCTTGATCCCGGAGACATTCCGGTTGTACAGATTGATCGCGGTGGTCAGGTGACCTATCACGGACCGGGTCAGTGGGTTGCTTACGTCTTGTATGATCTCAGACGCGCTGGCGTCAATGTTCGTGAGCTGGTGACGCTGTTAGAGACCGCCGTGATTAACCTATTGGCTGAGTTGGATATTGTGGCGAATGGCGATCCACAGGCACGAGGTGTTTACGTTGACGGTTGTAAGATCGCGGCGATGGGCTTAAGGGTCAGTAGAGGGCGCAGCTACCATGGATTATCGCTCAATGCTGACATGGATCTAGCGCCGTTCACCGGCATCAATCCCTGTGGGTATGAAGACCTAAGGGTGACATCGATCGCAGCATTACTGGGCGATCGCTGCCCCCCTTTAGAGGCGGTGGGCGCGTTATTAGTGCGGCATTTACAAGACCTATTGCCCAGCCCAACCTGACGAGCCTCGCGTTGACTGGCATAATCGCGGGTCCGTCTAGGAGTCACCATGCCTGAATTACAACGCGACATCGATTCCCGTCGCACTTTTGCCATTATCTCTCACCCCGACGCGGGTAAAACGACGATGACTGAGCGGCTCCTCTTATTGGGGCAAGCGATCCAAGTAGCGGGCTCTGTCAAAGGAAAGCGTGGGCCCCATGCGACCTCTGATTGGATGACATTGGAGCAGGAGCGGGGCATCTCGGTGACCTCTTCAGTGATGCAATTTCCTTACCGAGATCGTTGGGTCAATTTATTAGATACACCAGGACACGAGGATTTTTCTGAAGATACTTATCGCACGCTGACCGCGGTGGATTCTGCCCTGATGGTAATTGATGGTGCCAAGGGTGTTGAGGATCGAACCATAAAATTGATGAATGTCTGTCGCTTGCGCGACACCCCGATCATGACCTTCGTGAATAAGCTTGATCGCGATATTCGTGACCCAATTGATTTGGTTGATGAAGTCGAGGAGGTACTCGGTATTGCCGGCGCCCCGATTAACTGGCCGATTGGCATGGGACGTGAGCTAAAGGGCGTTTATAACCTGTACAACGATACGATTCAGCGATACCGACCCCGAGGTGAAACACCGTCAGAGCAGGATGACCTCATTACTGGACTAGCGAGTGCTGAGGCGAGGGAACTATTAGGGGAAGAATACGAAAAGTTTGTTGATGAGATTGAGCTGGTCCGCGGGGCTTCACATGAATTCTCCCTTGAGGCTTTTTTGACTGGCCAATTGACCCCCGTATTTTTTGGCACAGCACTGGGTAACTTTGGTGTCAAAGAAATGCTCGACGATTTTGTTAACTGGGCGCCACCCCCCCAATCTAGGGAAAGTCACGACCGTGTTGTTGAAGCATCGCAACCGGGTTTTTCTGGCTTTGTCTTTAAAATACAAGCCAATATGGATCCCAAGCACCGTGATCGCATTGCCTTTATGCGCATCTGTTCGGGTCGGTATGAAAAAGGGATGAAAATGCGCCATGTCCGACTGGATAAGGATATTAAGATTGCGGATGCGGTGACCTTTCGTGCGGGAGATCGCACTTTGGTGGAGACGGCGGTGGCCGGTGACATTATTGGCCTGCACAATCATGGAACCATCCAAATCGGCGACACGTTCACGACGGGCGAGGCGATTCGGTTTACAGGGATACCCCATTTTGCGCCCGAGTTATTTCGGCGCATTCGGCTCAAAGACCCCATGAAGGCCAAAGCGCTACAAAAGGGTTTGCAGCAGCTCTCCGAGGAGGGGTCTACTCAGGTTTTTTCACCTCTCAATAATGCGGATCTGATCGTGGGTGCGGTAGGACAGCTGCAGTTTGACGTGGTGGCGTATCGCCTTGCTGATGAGTATAAGGTAGAGGCGTTGTACGAGCCGGTTAATGTCTACACGGCGCGCTGGGTTGAGGCCGACGACGCAAGAACGCTAGACGAATTCCGTAAGAAGGCAGCCGAGCATTTATCGGAAGACGGCGGGGGCTATCTCACGTATTTGGCACCTACCCGAGTCAACTTATCGCTGATGGAAGAGCGCTGGCCGGATATCCGGTTTCGTGAAACGCGGGAGCACTGAGGCCGCTCAAAGCAGGGCTTCAATATCCTTTGCAATTGCTTCTGGCTTGGTGGAGGGGGCGTAACGCTTGACCACTTCTCCCTGCTGGTTGATCAAGAACTTAGTGAAATTCCATTTGATGCGTTTGCTGCCCAGTACGCCTGGCGCCTCTGATTTCAGGTGTGTAAAGAGCGGGTGGCTCGACGCCCCATTGACTTCGATCTTGCTGAACAGCGGAAACGTGGTTTGGTAATTGAGATCGCAAAAGGACTCAATATCTTGCTCAGTGCCCGGCTCCTGACCACCAAATTGATTGCAGGGAAAGGCGAGTACTGAGAAACCGTTGGCGCTGTAGGTTTTTTGCAGTGACTCAAGGCCGGTGTATTGCGGCGTAAAGCCACATTTAGACGCGGTATTGACGATCAGCAGTACTTTACCGGCGTAATCGCCTAACGCGACTTCGTTTCCATTGTTCAGTGTGGCGGAAAACTCCATAACAGTACTCATGTGCTACTCCTTTTAATCCAATTATGGCGGCGCAAACCTTATGACGAAGCGAGATACGTTTCTAACTCAAAGTCTGTGACGCGGGTTTCAAATTCAACCAACTCTTGTGTTTTGACTGCCGTGAAAGCCGCTTGAAAGGGCTCGCTCAGATAGTCACGTACGCGCTGGGAAGCGGAGAACTGTGAAATGGCGGTGGCCATATGACTGGGGAGTGATGGGGTTTGATCATCCTCCAGCCAAGCGTTTCCACTAATGGGTGTCGGTGCGCTGAGTTTGTGCTCAATACCCATGAGAATGCCCGCCAGTAGCGCTGCGATGGCAAGATAGGGGTTGCTGTCGGCGCCGGCTACCCGGTGTTCGATTCGCGTCGCTTGGCTGTCACTGGCGGGAATCCGCAGCGCCGTGGTGCGATTGTCAAAACCCCAATTGGGTTGTGTGGGTGCATGATTGCCCGGTTGAAAGCGACGATAAGCGTTGTAACTGGGCGCAAAAATCAGGTGTGTATCGCTCATGATCTGCAGGCAACCCGCTACCGCTTCGCGCAGCAAGGGCGTGCCCGACGTGTCACCACTATCGAATAGATTACGCCCCGACTTATCGAGCAAACTGCAGTGCATATGCATCCCATTTCCCGCTTGATGCTCCATGGGCTTAGGCATGAAGCTTGCCTGTGCCCCGAACCGGGTCGCTACGGCACTGATGCCGCGTTGCATTCGCACAATCTGATCACAGTAGGCCAGCGCGTCGTCAGAATATGCCACATTGATTTCGTATTGCGCTGGAGCGGCTTCTTTTAGAACGCCTTCATAGGGAAGCTGCTGAGTGTCAAAATACTCGCGCAGAGCGTCCAGCAATGGCTGATGCTCATCGAGTGCGCTCAATCCATAAAGATTGCCACCCGTCTGGCTCTCTTTGGGCAGCGCGTCGCGGATAGACTGACCCGCAGTCTGGCGATCGAATAGGTTGAACTCCAGTTCAATCGCCACGCGGGGATATAAACCCCGATCTTTCAACGCTTGCGCGACGCGAGAGAGCACCTGTCGTGGGTCAGACAATAGTGGCGAGCCATCATCCTTGAACATGGTAAGTATCACTTGGGCCTGATCAACGCCGTTACTGCCTAACAAGGGCTTTAGTGATCCCGGGACCGCCTGACACCAGCCATCAATATCGCCGTTATCCAGCGCAATGCTGGGCACATCTCTGCCCCAGGCATCTTGCGCGATAGCAGATTTCGGCAGTTTTATCCCATCGGTTAATAAGGATGATAATTTTTCGATGGGCAACCATTTACCCCGCGCCGCGCCGTTGCAGTCGGTGATGAAGGCCTCCACCATTGCAATCGTGGGGTAGTCAGCCAGTAATTTTTCAGCGTCTGGGTGCATGGCGTCTCTCGGTAACAGGGCGGGAGTGTATCGCCCTATTCGGCGACTCACCAGTCAATCGACCCTAGACGCCAGTGCTGGCGCCATGCCGCTTGTACGCTGTTGGGGTAGCGATCGCTGCCTGCGGAGCCGTTGTAGGCTGCCAGTGCTTTCGATAGATTTTGTGATTCCCGATCCAAATAAAAGCGCAAAATCTGGCATCCATATTGGAGGTTGGTGACTGTGTCGATCAAATTGTCGTTCTCTCGCCCCATTTCTGTCTTCCAGAAGGGCATTACCTGCATGAACCCCAGAGCCCCGGCACTGGAAATAGCATACCGATCAAAATGGCTTTCGACTTCGATGACAGCCAATACTAATTCGGGGGCTAAGTTGTGTTGCGTCGCCTGGCGATGAACCTGCGTCAGGAGTGCGAGCCGCTCGCTAGGATTCGTCATAAATGAGGATAACCGGGCGTCCATGTCGACTAGCCAGACCTCGGCATCAAAGCGATCTTTAAACCCATCATTTGGGTCAAACGCATGATGAAGATAAGTGGCGACGCTTGATTGATCCGCACTGCTAGTGATGACTCCCGTCGCGGCGGCTAGCCAGACGATGGGGGCGATCAGGTAGCGAATAAGGTGTCGCCCGCGAAGCGATCTGGTCACGCTGTTAGCAGCTGCTGTATCCGCTCAAGGGCCTCGGTGGGCGTAACCATTTCAGTCTCGCCGCTTCGACGATGCGTTAACTCAAGATTGCCTTCAGCCAGCGAACGCGCGCCAATCGTGATACGTATCGGGATACCCAGCAGTTCCATCTCGGCGAATTTGACGCCGGGCCGCTCTTTGCGGTCGTCCAAGAAAGCCGCGATCCCAGCCGCGGTGCAGGCGGCGTAGAGTGTTTCTGTGGCGTCCTGCACTGCCTCAGATTTATCGGCGCCTAGTGGCACGACAGCAACATCAAAGGGGGTCATTGTCTTCGGCCAGATGATGCCCTTGTCATCGTGATTTTGTTCGATTGCCGCGGCCACAATGCGGGTAACGCCGATACCATAACAACCCATGACCATTGGCTGCTGACGGCCCTGGTCATCGAGAACCGTTGCGTTCATCGCTTCCGAGTACTTCGTGCCCAATTGAAAAATATGGCCCACCTCAATACCACGACGAATATCGAGGGTCCCCTGGCCACAAGGGCTGGGATCTCCAGCCACAATTTCCCTGATGTCGGCAAACTCGCAGTGGGGAACGTCTCGCTTCCAAGTGGCGCCTCTTAGGTGGTAGTCATCCTCGTTTGCGCCGCATACAAAGCTGCTCATCATCGCGGCTGTATGATCGACAATGATGCGCACTGGCAGCTCAACTGGACCCAGCGAGCCAAAACCCGCACCGAGGACCGCCTTAACCTCGGCAGCCTCCGCAAGCACTAAGGGCGATAACATGCCAGGTAGTTTTGATGCTTTGATGGCGTTAAGCCGATGATCCCCGCGGACGATTAAGGCCACCAGGCCGCCTTGATCGTCTTTCGCCAACAGCGTTTTGATCGATTGGTCCGCTGGGATATCCAGTTGTTCAGCCAGGTCATCAATCGTTTTAATACCGGGTGTGGCGAAGCGCTCAAGGGTGGGCTCCTCTTGCACCGGCGCGCCGGGTGGGCCCGCTAGCGCCGGCGCGAGCTCGATGTTCGCGGCGTAATCGCTCTTATTGGAAAACGCGATCGCATCCTCTCCTGACGCTGCCAACACATGAAATTCATGGGAGAGACTGCCCCCGATCGCTCCCGAGTCGGCCTCCACCGCTCTAAAATCTAAGCCCAAGCGCGTGAAGATACGGGTGTAGGCCTGATGCATACGCCAATAGGTTTTTTCTTGGGAGGTTTGATCGATATGAAAGGAATACCCATCCTTCATGACAAATTCTCGAGAACGCATGACACCGAACCGTGGTCGGATTTCGTCGCGAAACTTGGTTTGTATTTGAAAAAGGTTCACCGGTAGTTGTTTGTAGCTTTTGATTTCACTGCGGGCGATTTGTGTGATCACCTCTTCATGCGTCGGTCCGAGGCAAAACGGCCGTTGGTGGCGGTCCTCAAGGCGACAGAGTTCCGGGCCATACAGCTCCCATCGACCTGACTCCTCCCAGAGCTCAGCTGGCTGCACGACGGGCATGGATAACTCCAGTGCACCTGCGTGCTCCATTTCCTCGCGCACAATCTGTTCCACTTTACGCAGTACGCGTAATCCCAGTGGCATCCAGTTGTAGATTCCCGCGGCGACTCGCCGGATGAGTCCCGCTCGCAGCATGAGCTGATGACTGGCGACTTCGGCATCAGACGGGGTCTCTTTCAGGGTAGAGAGAAGGAATTCACTGGCACGCATAAGGAGCTCCAAAATAGAGAACCCATTCTAATGTTCTGGGTGGTGGCGCGTACAGACGCATCTCCGGCAGGATTTTATTAACAGAAAAAGCGTAATTGGGCGTCTAAGGGGTTGTACCTTTTCCGGGTCTGGTGTTGAATCTCGGCGGACTTAGCAACCTAGCGGGTCGGTCCACAATCGTCCACGACACAAAGAGGTATTAACTCAATGGCAAATAAAGCTGCCCCAAAAGCACCGGCAAAAATGAAAGCCGTGAAAGAGAAAATGACCAAGTCGCAAATGATCGCGACGTTGGCCGACGACAGTGGTCTGTCAAAAAAGGAAGTGACCTCGGTCATGGGATCCTTAGAGCGGCTGATTGAAGCCAGCATTGGTAAGCGTGCTGCAGGCGAGTTTACGCTGCCAGGTCTGATGAAAATCACGACAGTACGAAAGCCAGCGGTGAAAGCGCGTAAAGGGATTAATCCTTTTACGGGTGAAGAGACCATGTTTAAAGCCAAGCCAGCGAGCACTGCTGTCAAGGTTCGTGCGCTGAAGAAAATGAAGGAGTTCGCTAACTAAGCGGGCTGTTAGCCAAGGCTCCCATTTTGGGAGCCTTCGTTAATTCCATCCCCTGGCACGACACGCAATGTCAGTGCCACTGCGGTTTTGAGCTCAATTCACAGTCGCCCCATCTTCCACTAACGTGGCGTTTGCGGTACCCTCCGCGCCCTTATAAAACGTTCCTAGCGCCCTTCGGTAGGCGCCCTGATGGCCGCGTTTTATCGGGTTGAGGAGGACCAACATGCCAATTTATGAATACCAATGCCAGGAATGTGGGCATGAGTTAGAAGCGATACAGCGTCTGGCAGATGATCCACTCACCGACTGCCCGGCTTGCGGCAGGCCGGGACTTAAGAAGCGGGTCAGTGCGCCCTCTTTTAGATTGTCCGGTGGCGGTTGGTACGAGACTGATTTCAAAACCGGTGATAAGAAAAATATCGCCGGAGAACGCAACGATACGGCAGCGAAAGCGACGGCGAGTTCAGATTCTGGGTCGACCTCAGGCGATGCGACGACCAAGCCAGCAACCAAGCAGGCTTCCCCCAAAAAGAGTGAACCCCCCTCGGCGAGCTGAAGGAGGGAATTGACAGGTGATGGAGATGGGTATGCGAAGCCACTATTGTGGTCTGATTGACGACAGCCTTATTGATCAAACGATCACGCTTTGCGGCTGGGTGGATCGACGCCGTGATCATGGTGGCGTGATTTTTCTCGACTTACGAGACCGTGAAGGTGTCGTACAAGTTGTCTTTGATCCGGACACTGAAGAGCACTTTCAGCGTGCGGACAGTGTTCGCAGTGAATACGTCCTGTGTATTACGGGCAGAGTCCGCGCGCGCTCAGCGGAAAGCGTTAATCCTAATATGGCATCAGGTGCTATTGAGGTCTTGGGTAAAACGTTAGAGGTGCTCAACACGGCACAAACGCCCCCATTTCCGCTTGATGCACACCACTCTGTGGGTGAAGACGTTCGTCTCCGTTACCGCTATATGGATCTCCGGCGTCCGGAAATGCAGCAGAACTTGATTGCGCGCGCTAAGATCACCTCCAGCATTCGTCGGTATCTCGATGACCATGGTTTCTTGGATATCGAAACCCCCATTCTGACGCGGGCAACGCCTGAAGGCGCTCGCGATTATTTGGTGCCCAGTCGCACCCAACCCGGCGCTTTCTTCGCGCTGCCCCAATCACCTCAGTTGTTCAAGCAACTGCTGATGGTGTCAGGATTTGACCGCTATTATCAGATCGCACGGTGTTTTCGTGACGAGGATCTCAGGGCGGATCGACAACCTGAATTTACACAGATCGATATTGAAACCTCCTTTCTGGGTGCAGAAGAAGTCATGTCTCTGACAGAGGGCATGGTGCAGAGCCTGTTTGCTGAACAGCTCAACGTTGACCTAGGTGATTTTCCCCGCATGAGTTGGGCCGATGCGATGGAGCGATATGGTTCCGATAAGCCTGATCTCAGAATCCCGTGGGAGTTGGTATCGATCGACGATCTGATGGCGGGTGTCGACTTCAAGGTCTTCAGTGGTCCGGCAAAAGACCCTGAAGGTCGTGTCGCCGCGCTCAAAGTGCCGGGAGGAGCTAGCCTGTCCAGAAAAGAGATTGATGACTACACCCAATATGTCGGTATTTATGGCGCTAAAGGGCTGGCTTGGATCAAAGTGAATGACCGGGCTGCTGGTATTGGTGGATTGCAGTCGCCGATTCTCAAATTTATGCCGGAAGAGGTCGTGTCTGCCATGATTGAACGCCTCGATGCGGCAGATGGCGATATCTTATTTTTCGGCGCAGATAAACGCTCCGTGGTGAATGAATCCTTGGGCGCCCTGCGACTCAAAGTGGCGGCTGACCTAGAGCAGGTTCAACCGGGTTGGGCGCCGCTCTGGGTGGTGGACTTTCCTATGTTTGAGTCGGATGACCGAGGTCGGATGTCAGCCTTGCATCACCCCTTTACCGCGCCTGCGTGCTCCGTTGAGGCGTTGCAGGCTGAGCCGGCACAGGCACTCTCTCAAGCCTATGACATGGTGCTTAATGGCAGCGAGATTGGTGGCGGGTCAGTGCGTATCCATGACCAAGCGATGCAGAAAGTCGTATTTGATTTGTTAGGTATTGATGAGACCGAAGCCGAGGCTAAATTCGGTTTTCTGTTGAGTGGGTTACGCCACGGTGCACCTCCTCACGCAGGACTGGCTTTTGGGTTGGATCGGCTGGTCATGCTGATGGTGGGTGGTCAGTCTATCCGTGATGTGATCGCTTTCCCGAAAACGCAAAGCGCACAGTGCGTGATGACCGAAGCACCCGGTACGGTCTCAGAGCAGCAACTGCAAGAGCTTTCGCTGCGTTCCCGACGAGTCGAACCCTCAGCGAGCGAGTGAGGACAGACCATGGCTGGCCATAGTAAATGGGCGAATATCAAGCACCGTAAGGCGGCTCAAGATGCTAAGCGAGGCAAATTATTTACCAAGCTGATCCGTGAGCTAGTCGTCGCCGCGCGCGCTGGTGGACCCATCGCTGAGGATAATCCTCGACTGCGCGCCGCTGTAGACAAGGCGCTGGGCGCGAACATGAAGCGCGACACCATTGATAGCGCCATTGCTCGAGGCGCCGGCACCAACGACGCTGACAATATGGAAGAGCTCACCTATGAGGGCTACGCCCCCGGTGGCGTAGCGGTATTGGTTGAGGTCATGACGGACAATCGTAATCGGACCGTGGGTGATGTGAGACACGCGTTTACGAAGCGAGGGGGTAATTTAGGTACGGATGGTTCAGTGGCTTACCTCTTTAGTCGGTCGGGGTTGATCACCTTTGCTCCGGGCGTTGACGAGGATGTGCTCTTGGAGGTGGCGTTGGAGTCCGGTGCCGATGACGTCATCGTCTCCGACGATGAGAGCGTCGACGTGTTGACCCCCTGGGAAAGCCTGACTGAGGTGAAAGATGCCTTGCTTGCTGCAGGGCTCGAGCCACTAGAGGCAGAGGTGACCATGTTGCCCAGTACCGAAGTCGAACTCGATATCGATACCGCCACCAGTGTGATCGGTCTGATCGATATGCTCGAAGATCTTGATGATGTGCAAAATGTCTATTCGAACGCCCACCTATCCGAGGCGGTGCTCTCCGCTTTGTAAATGACCTTTGGTCGACAATCGGTCACACTACTCGCTGCTTCTGTTCACGGCGGATTGCCACCATGACAGTCATTCTGGGTATCGACCCTGGGTCGCGTAAAACCGGTTTCGGTCTCATCCGCGTTGATCGGAATAAGCCCCACTATGTGTCGAGTGGCACCATTCACTTGCCCAGCAAGGAACCGCTGAGCGTGCGATTGAAAGTGCTGTTTGAATCCTTAACGGAGGTGATCGATACCTACCAACCACAAGTGGCGGCGATCGAGCGTGTTTTCGTCGCAAAGAGTGCCGATTCAGCACTCAAGCTGGGGCAGGCTAGGGGCGCTGCGATGGTGGCTTGTGTGATGAAGGATCTTGTCGTTTATGAATACGCAGCCCGGCAAATCAAGCAGTCGGTGGTCGGTACTGGCGCGGCCAGCAAGCAGCAGGTGCAGCACATGGTGACCGCGCTGTTGGCCTTGTCGGCGGAGCCCAAAGAAGATGCAGCCGATGGGTTAGCCGCGGCATTGTGCCATTGTCACGCAGATGGACTGGCGAGCGCGCTGGCATCGAGTGGCTTCAGAGCGGGTCGTTTGAGGTAAAGTGTTGTCATGATTGGTCAGATACGCGGTAAGTTGATTGGACGGCAGGCACCAGAGATTCTTGTGGAGGTGGGCGGCATTGGTTACGAAATTCAGGTCCCGATGACGACGCTTTACCAGTTGCCGGAAATGGGCCAAGAGGTCACGTTATTGACCCATTTTGTGGTGCGCGAGGATGCGCAGCAGCTGTTTGGTTTTATCGGCGCTGCGGATCGACGCTTATTTAGGGCACTGATTAAGGTCAGTGGCGTTGGCCCTCGTCTCGCCCTGACGCTGTTATCAGGGATGGATGCGTCGGAGTTTGCGCGGTGTATGCAGCGTGATGATGTGACGGCCCTCGTCGCCTTGCCCGGTGTCGGACGAAAAACCGCCGAGCGTTTATTAGTTGAGATGAAGGACAAAGCGGGGGATTGGCTTGACGAATTGTCCCCCCAAGCGGCGTCTGGCGGCGATATAGTGCTTGCCCCGGCGCCCGATCAGCGAGCGGAGGCCGAGCAAGCGCTCGTCGCGTTGGGATACAAGTTACCCGAGGCGGCAAAGCTCGTCGCTAGTATTGATACCCCTGATGACATGACCAGTGAGCAATTAATCCGACTGGCACTGCGCTATGCAGGCGGGGGCAAGTGATGAGGTGCGGTGAGGTGGCTAGATGATTGAAACGGATCGATTGGTGGCGCCCGATCCCTCGGATGGCCGCGAGGAGGCGGTAGATCGTGCGATTCGGCCGCGCCGCCTCGATGATTACATCGGTCAAACAGCGGTCCGTGAGCAGATGGAGATTTTTCTTTCCGCTGCGCGAGGTCGCGGAGAGCCGCTGGATCACACGCTGATTTTTGGGCCACCCGGGTTGGGTAAGACGACTTTGGCCAGCATTATTGCGGAAGAGATGGGTGTTCAGCTGAAGACGACGAGCGGGCCCATTTTAGAAAAAGCGGGGGATATTGCGGCGCTAATGACCAACTTAGAGCCGGGCGACGTGCTATTTATCGATGAAATTCACCGTTTGAGTCCTCATGTCGAGGAAATATTGTATCCGGCCATGGAAGATTACCAGCTCGATATCATGATTGGCGAAGGTCCTGCGGCGCGGTCGATCAAACTCGATTTGCCGCCGTTTACTCTCGTGGGTGCGACCACTCGAGCGGGGCTCCTCACATCACCCCTGAGAGACCGGTTCGGTATTGTGCAGCGTTTAGAATTCTACGATGCTGCCGAGTTGACCGAGATTGTCAGCCGCTCGGCGAGTATCTTGGAGATCCCCACCGATAGCCCCGGTGCCGCAGCCATCGCAAGACGCTCACGCGGCACGCCACGCATTGCTAATCGACTGCTGCGTCGGGTGCGAGATTTTGCAGAGGTCAAAGGGAATGGCACCGTGAGCGGTGAGACTGCTGAGGCGGCTTTGGACTTACTGAATGTCGATGCCCAGGGCTTTGACCACTTAGATCGTCGCTTATTACTCACGTTAATAGAAAAATTTGATGGCGGCCCAGTGGGGGTAGACAGTTTGGCGGCGGCGCTATCAGAGGAGCGTGGCACGATTGAAGATGTGCTGGAACCGTTTCTGATACAGCAAGGCTTTATTCTGCGGACACCCAGAGGCCGGATCGCGACCCGACATGCCTATGCACACTTCGGATTGCCTTTTCAGGGCTCGGCGGCCGAGCATGCGGGGCTGGATTTGGATCAGTTACGGTAATGTCGGAATTTTCTCTGCCAATCAGAGTCTATATTGAGGATACAGATGCCGGCGGGATCGTCTATTACGTGAATTATCTGAAGTATTTTGAGCGAGCCAGGACCGAGTTTATACGAACGTTAGGGGTGGCTCGTGCGGCCATTTCAGATAATGGATGGATGTTTGTCGTGTCTAAGATGTCGCTAGATTATCGTCAGCCCGCCCGGCTCGATGATGCGCTCTCGGTGACGCTGGTCGCTCGGCATGTCGGCGCCGCGACGATTGATTTTGATCAGACGGTGCGACGTGATCAGACGCTTTTGGTAGAGGGTCGCGTACAAATTGCTTGTGTCGACCGGGATACGGGCCGTCCGAAACGTTTGGATCGTGATTTGCGGGCGCAACTCATCAAGGCAAGCCAACAAGAGAAGGTAACGGGATGACACAAGAACTCAGCTTAATAGAGCTCATCCTCGATGCCAGCATCCTGGTACAGATGGTGATGCTGATTTTGGCACTGGCGTCGGTTGTCTCATGGTTTTTGATTATTCAGCGCGTCATGCTGATGCGCCGTACCGATGATGAGCTGTTCTTATTTGAGGAGCAATTTTGGTCGGGCATTGACTTGGCTCAGCTCTACCGAGAAGGCAATCAAGCGGTTGCTGACGGGCAATTGCCAACCGGTGTGGAGAGTCTATTTAGAGCCGGCTTTGCAGAGTTTTCGCGTTTATCTCAGCAGGAACACATGGATGCTGACGCGATACTAGAGGGGTCGCGTCGCGCCATGCGCGTTGCCTTGATGCGAGAGACCGATCGCATTGAGCAGCATCTGCCATTTTTAGCCTCGGTAGGATCTACCAGTCCTTATATTGGTTTGCTCGGCACGGTATGGGGGATTATGAATTCATTTCGTGGATTAGCGAACGCCACTCAAGCGACGCTGGCCACCGTTGCGCCAGGGATCTCGGAGGCATTAATTGCGACGGCGATGGGGCTCTTTGCCGCTATACCCGCGGTCCTTGCTTATAACCGGTTAGCAGCCCGCAGCGATGCGTTACTCAATCGATATGAAGCCTTTGTGGATGAGTTTTCAGGCATTTTACAGCGCCAGACTTACACGGTGAAAGCGCACCAGTCTGAGGGCGGCTAAGGTGCGAAAGCGCCGCATGCTGGCGGAGATTAACGTCGTACCTTACATCGACGTGATGCTGGTGTTACTTGTCATTTTTATGGTGACCGCGCCTATGCTGATGCAGGGTGTTGAGGTGGATCTGCCCGATGCCGTGGCAGCGCCGGTTGATAATCAGGATGCTGAGCCCTTGATTGTCTCCATTAATGATCGGGGGCAATTATTTCTGAATCTAGGCGTCGACGAAAAACAGTCACTGGCACTCACCACTATCCAGCAGCGAGTCGGAGCAGTCTTGCGACGAACCCCCGAAAAACCCGTGCTGATATGGGGTGATCAGACGGTTCCCTATGGAAAAGTGGTGGTGGTGATGACGGCACTGCAAGCAGCAGGTGCACCCTCTGTGGGATTAGTCACAGAGAACCCAGCAGCACCCTGATGATATCGGATCGATGGCTCTTTTCCGGGCTACCCGCTTTCCTTACCATCGGCTTACATGTGGGCATCGTGTTGGTATTGGGGTTCCGCTGGGCAGGGCCGCCGCAAGTCATTGCGGCCGCGCCGACAGCCCAAGCTGTGCAGGCAGTGTTGGTCAGTGCGGACAGCCTGGCGCCGAAACCAAAGCCCCCCCCGAAACCAAAGCCCAAACCAAAGCCCAAACCAAAACCCAAACCGAAACCAACGCCCAAACCGAAGGCGGAGTCTGCTCCAACGCTCAAGAATGAGGTATCACCGCCCGAAGTAGTCGAATCGGCGCCTGAGGTTAGTGAGACTACCCCCGAGTCCGATGCGACCCAACTGGCAGCGTTGGCGCGGGAAGAGCTGGCTAATATGGAGACATCCGATCTGCCAGTGTCGGAGTCCGGCAGTGTGCAAGATGCCGTTGCGGCAACGATACAACGAGCAGTGGTTAACCGTTGGACCAGGCCGCCCAGTGCGCGCAACGGTATGGTGTCAGTGCTTTCGATACAATTGGTGCCAACGGGGGAAGTCGTTGGTGTGGGTGTGTTGACCACTAGCGGCGATGTTGCCTTCGATCGAAGCGCCATCAGTGCGGTCGAGCGGGTAGGTAAATTCCCAGAGATAGCGCAGCTGGATAGCCGAGTATTCGAAACTACGTTTCGGCGCTTCCAGCTAATTTTCAGACCAGAGGATTTGAGGTACTAACCGTGTTGATAAGACGAGCGAGCCTATTAGCCCTGCTATTTTTTGCGTCCAGCCTTCACGCTGAGTTGCAGATTGAAATTAATCAGGGCCTCGATAATCCAACACCGATTGCGGTGGTGCCTTTCGGTTGGCAAGGGTTGGGGGCGGCCCCGGAAGACGTCGCGCAGATTATCGATTCAGATTTAGTGCGCAGCGGTCAATTTGCGCCCGTAAGCCGCCGCGATATGCTCAGTTATCCCACGCGAGAGACGGACATGTACTTTCGTGATTGGCGCGCGATCTCTGCGGAGTATGTGTTGATAGGGCAGGTCACACTGGGGACGCAGATCCGTATCGATTTTCAACTTTTCGATACGACGCGGC
>CAJQKG010000069.1 GCA_905478845.1 uncultured Luminiphilus sp. | reverse complement strand
CGGGCGTCTGCCATTGTAAGAATTGCCAACGCCAAGCGGGTTCCGCTTTTTCCACACTGGCGGGTGTGCCCACGACGGAATTTCACCTCATCCGAGGCGAACTGAAACTCTACACAGACTCAGATACCGAGAGCGGCAATGCCGTACAACGTTTTTTTTGCGGCAACTGTGGCTCCCCCATTTATTCAGCAGTGCCCGGGTTTGAGGGAATGATTTTCTTAAAAACAGGCACGATGGACGACACATCTCGTTTTGCGCCGCAGTTTCACGCCTGGGGTGATACCAAGCAAAACTGGTTAGAAATAACCGATGGGGCACCTGTTGCAGCCAGAAATCCAGGATAAAAGGTGAGGCCTCACGGGCAGCGTCCACGAACCATTTTCGTCAGTGTTGGGTGGCAGCGCTCAGTCAAGCGATGATGCCCGTGGGCGCCCCATTCCAATCATCAGCGCAATCCCTTAATCCCCTTACGCATTCAACGTGGCGCAGTCTGTCAACGGCTCGGCAAACCCCGTAAATGACTCGAATGGCCCCTCCCCCGATACCTGTGCCCTAAGGGATGCATCACGCTTGTCAGGACCGGCATCAAATGGCGTTCTCTGTAAAACGGCCAATCGATTCACTGAGCTAGCGTTCTCAAGTTATCGGTGTGTTGTCCATTAGCGTCACGTGATGATCATTAACTGTCGCTCCCCGAGTGCTACACTTTTCCAAAGACCTGAGAGCAAAAGTCAGCCATGGAAAATCTTCTCGCACTGCTGGACACCGTTCTTGACGTGACCGTCATGACGTTAGCGCTATTAATACTGCTCGGACTCATCACCGTTGCCGTGCTGTACGTCATCGATGTGACACAGAACACCCAGGCCATTCGTAAAAACTACCCAGTCATCGGCAGACTTCGCTACGTCTTTGAGCACCTTGGCGTCTTTTTCCGGCAATACTTTTTCGCAATGGACCGAGAGGAACTGCCCTTTAACCGCGCTCAGCGAACCTGGGTGGCACGCGCTGCTAAGCGAATCGACAGCACGGTAGCTTTCGGATCGACCAAACCGCTTAACCGCCCCGGCGATATTTTCTTTCTAAATGGCGCGTTCCCGCCGACTAAAGAAGAAATTCAGGCGCACACGCCTGCGCCCATTATTTTCGGAGAGAGGTCGGTCGCCAACCCCTACATTGCGCCCTCTCTTTTTAATATCTCGGCCATGTCTTATGGCGCCTTATCAGGCCCTGCCATTTCGGCACTCTCTCAGGGCGCCTATCAAAGCGGTATTTGGCTCAATACTGGTGAGGGCGGACTCTCGCCGTTTCATCGGCAAGCACCCTGTGATTTAGTCTTTCAAATTGGCACGGCCAAATATGGTGTTCGAGATGAGCAAGGTGGGCTCGACGTTGCAAAGCTGACCGAGCTAGCGGCCATACCTGAAATCAAAATGTTCGAGATTAAGCTCTCCCAGGGTGCAAAACCCGGCAAGGGGGGCATCTTACCCGGCGAGAAGGTTACCGAAGTCATTGCCAGTACTCGAGGCATTCCGGCCGGCAAAGATTCAATCAGCCCCAATCGACACCCCGAAGTCACATCAGTGGAGTCGCTCCTTGATCTGATCAAGACTGTGCGTGACGTGTCAGAAAAGCCCACCGGCATTAAATTTGTCTTGGGCCAAACGGGATGGCTCGATGACTTGTGTGCGGCTATCCAAGCTCGTGGTATCGACAGCGCGCCTGATTTCATCACCCTCGACAGCGCAGACGGCGGCACGGGCGCGGCGCCTCAAGGACTCATGGATAACATGGGTTTGCCGGTTGCCGCTAGTTTACCCTTGGTCGATGCCGTACTGCGTCAAGCGGGGCTTAGGGACCGCATCCGCATGATAGCGACCGGTAAAATGGTCAATCCTGCTGGCATGGCGGCAGCACTGTGCCTGGGTGCAGACGTAGTGTGTTCGGCGCGCGGCTTCATGTTTTCACTGGGTTGTATTCAGGCGCTTCAGTGCAATGAAAACACTTGTCCTACCGGCATCACCACTCACAACCCCACACTACAAAAAGGTCTCAATCCCACCCTAGGCCACTCGCGTCGCGAATTATGCCGACTCAATGAATGAGGAGGTCGCCCTCATCGCCCACAGCTGTGGCATTTTGGACCCCAGCGATTTAGATCCGACGCACGCTTTTATTATTAATGACCAAGGGCGCCCCGAAGGATTGGGAGCCGATCTACAGCGATAAGGGCGGCAGCGCCATTGGCGGGCGACCTCAAAAAAACCATCGGACAGGTGACAGTGGACTAATGGGCGTGCTGCCGCTGCGCAAGCGTTTTTATCACAAATGCGATAGGGTCACTGAATATCGTAGCGCATAGGTCAAGATGACTTTTCACAGAAACTGTAAGCTGAAGGAGAGGCGAAAATGTATGTTGTGTATTAGTCTTTCCCTGAGCTCTTAAACCTCTACTCATCGTCTTGCAGACCAGACCACCTCTCATACGCACGATGGCGCTTACCGCGTTGTTACTGTGCGCCCACCACGCAGCATCGGCGGAGTTTGATTTAGAACTGACCGCTGGCTACGCCTGGGATGACAACGTTGGCTTGGACGAACTAGAAAGAGCAACCGGTGAATCAGACGAAGTTACCTCTCTGGAAGCACAGGCCTCGGCCTCGTTTACGTATCAAGGCAAAACTTCTCTAAGGCTATCCGCCGGGTTAGTCGACGATGCCTATCAAGAATTCTCACAAGTGGATCGTCAAACCGAATCCTATGGAATCAATCTTGAAACCCAAATTGCGGACACCACTATCGGCATCAATTGGTTTGATGTCTCGGCAGACCTTGATGGGGAACCGTTCTTAACTTACGAGCGCTTATCACCCTACATCGCAGGGTTTCTCAGCAAACAATGGTTTGTCCGCGGCGAATATATTTACGGGCAAAAAGAAATCGCTCGCCGTCCGGCACGTGAGGCAGAGAGCCACAGCGTATCGGTCGACAGCTACTATTTTCTACAGGGACTCAAACGCTACGTCGTCATTGGCTACGCCTATCGCGAAGATGACGCACGCGCCAATCGCTATGACTATGACTCCCATGCGCTGAAAGCGAGGTACGTCCATCGAGAGACTTTCTGGCAACTGCCTTTTGAGCTTAAGCTTGAGGGCAAACTGGAGGACCGCCAATATAGTACCGCTGATCCTATGATCGGCACTGAGCGGGAAGATACGCGGGTGAGGTTTGCTGCGGAACTGAGGGTCTCGTTTACGCAGTATGCGTCAGTGGCAGTGACGATCAAAAATTCGGACTACGACTCTAATCTACCCACGGCAAGTTATAGCGATTTGGTGGTGGGCACAGAAGTCAGGCTCTCGTTTTAAAACCACCCAAAAAGGGCTGATCAGAACTGTAGCTGCCCATAACCATAAATTTGATCTCGACCTGGCGCACCAATATCTCTGGCACTCGCATACAAGGCGTCGAGCATCAGGGCGGGCTCAGCGGTTGATTGCAATAATCTTGCAGCCGCCACGGTGACAAACGGCACCGCGTAAGAAGTGCCAGATGAGGCAGCAAAGCCGCCACCGGCTTGAGCATGGCGAATATTGACACCCGGAGCGGCGATGTCGACGTATTCTCCCCGGTTCGCCAACCGAAAAGCGCGTCCTCGATCATCAGTCGCGGTCACGGCAACCACCTCAGGATAGGCTGCCGGGTACATCGGTTGCGCCATTGGCCCGCCGTTTCCCGCGGCCGCAATCGCGAGCACGCCCTTTTCGCGGACTCGCGTCAGGGCCGTCTCTAATAGGCGATTAGAGGGGCCCGCAAGACTGATATTGATCACAGACACGTCCTGAGTCATCAACCAACTCAATGCCTTGATCAGACTCACCGTACTGGCAAATTCGCCCTGTTGCTCATTGTGATCAAACACCTCAGCGGCATAAATTTGGGCACTCGGTGCCAACCCCAAAGCTTGGGGATCATTACTCGCGATAATCGACGCGATGGCGGTACCGTGGGTGTTAGGTGGGCTCTCGTTGTCGACAAAACGCCTAGTCGTGATCGACGCGCCAGCAAAGGCGTTGTGACGCCGGTCGATGCTGCTATCAATAATGCCAATACGGAGCGTTAAGCTCGACAGGTCTGTGGGGGGTGGCAACAACTCTCTCGGTGCCAACCCCACCAATGGCTCCCCATCCGTTTGCGGGTTAGGGACACCCGCGGTATACAAGTGATTAATATCGACATCCGCTTGCTGCCCACCAATGACCTCATAAATCCCCGCCCTCGTTGCTGAAAGGTCGAAGCTAGCGGGGGCGGCCACCTCCGCGAGTAAAAAACCCAACCCCGGCAGCTCACTGACGCGGTCAAATAAATACCCTTCTTGTGCG
>CAJQKG010000068.1 GCA_905478845.1 uncultured Luminiphilus sp. | reverse complement strand
AAACCGCGCACCTGACACGTCGGATCCACCACCGCCATCGGATCGTCGATGGCGCCCATCCGACAAGAACACGAAGGGTGATAAGCCGTCTCGACATTGTCTTTGACCCAGGCATCGATCGCTGCATCATCCGACAAATCGACGGCAGGTTGAATCTCTTCAGCGCGATACGCATCCAACGCAGGTTGCTGCAAAATTTCTCTCGTTAGTCGCAAGCAGGCCCGCCAGTCCGCGCGATCTTGATCGGTAGCCAGATAGTTGAAAAGAATCATCGGTTCATCGTCTGGCTTCGGCCCGGATATCCGAACATGACCCCGGCTCTCGGGTTTATTGGGTCCGACGTGCACCTGGAAACCATGACCCGTAAAAGCAGCCCGACCATCGTAGCGAATCGCGGCGGGTAAAAAGTGGTACTGAATATCCGGCCATGCCAAACCCGCGCGGGAGCGAATAAACCCGCAAGATTCAAAATGGTTGGTCGCACCCAGGCCCGTTTTCGTCAGGACCCACTGCACACCAATACGGAGCTTTGCCCACCAGGCGAGATGCCCGTTAACGGTAATCGGTGCTTTGCACCGATATTGAAAATAAACCTCTAAGTGGTCCTGTAGATTCTCCCCTACCCCGGGCAATTCGTGCTGCACTGCGACGCCTGCAGCGGACAGCACCGTAGCGGAACCGATACCGGAGCGCTGTAATATCGTTGGAGACCCAATTGACCCGGCACTGAGAATGACCTCACGCCGCGCTTGGACCGATCGGAGGGCGCCGTTGCAACGGTAAGTTAATCCGGTGACCGTTTTATCGTCTAAGGTCAGCGTGTCGACTTCTGCCTGGGTCACTAGGGTCAGATTAGATCGTTTCCTCGCCGGCGTGAGATACGCAAGATCGGTTGAGCAGCGCTCACCTCCGCGCACGGTCATGTGCATCGGACCAAACCCTTCTTGGCGAAAACCGTTGTAGTCCGGTGTGGTGCCGTATCCGGCTTCATCCCCCGCGGCGACAAATGCGGAATACAAAGGATTGCGCATGTTATTACCGTTGCACGTGTCGACAGGACCCGAACCACCGCGGTAGCGATCACTCCCTCCCATCCAACGTTCCGCTCGTTGAAAATAAGGCAGGCAATCGGCATAGCTCCACCCCGCGGCACCTGCTGCCTCCCACTGATCGAAGTCGCTAGCATGGCCACGCACATACACCATGCCATTAATCGCCGATGATCCCCCCAGCACTTTACCTCGGGCACAGTCCATACGACGGCCATCGAGATGCGGCTCGGGTTGACCCCAGTAGCCCCAGTTGAAGCGCGGCGTATTCATCGGAATCGATAGCGCCGTGGGCATACGGATAAACAAACTGCGGTCATCAGCCCCCGCTTCTAACAACAGGACCGAGCAATCAGGGTCCTCGCTCAGTCGATGCGCCAATACACATCCAGCAGAACCCGCTCCGACGATAATGTAATCAAATTCTGTCACGTGGGTTCAGACGCTCCCTGTTGTCGGGTCATTCGATACAGTAGCCATGAAGCGAACATCCCGATGCCCGCAACGGCGGCAACATAAGCGAAAAAACCTTGGTAGGCGGTTCTGGTGTCGTAATGGGTATGTAGCCAAGCCGCCACCTGCGGCACATAAGCATCGGGGCTATAACCAATGATCGACACAACACCAATGGCGGTACCCAACACCCGCGTGGGTACGGGGCAATTGTATAAGAGCGCCCAAAAGACACCGCGCAGACCATACGCCAGTAGCGCGAAGGGGAAAATAAAGACCCATAGGGTCCACGCCCAGCCCGGCGTGGCGGGCATGAGTGCGAGGTAAAAACAGGCCAACATCGACAAAAGAAACAACCAAACCATCAGTAACGGATTCCCCACGCGATCACCCACCATCCCTGCCAAGATGCCCCCGGGAAAACGCATCCATAATTTGGCGGCGCCTAATGCGGTCGCGGCGGCCAGCGTCATCTCAAACCCCCCGGTCTCCGCAAAACTGGGAAATTCGATCGTGGCCCAAAAGACATGATAGAGCGCCGATAAAATAATACACAGCAGCCAAATACTGGGCTGACGTACGATAATCAGCAAATCTGCCCAGCGAATTTTGTCTGTTTTTATGTCAGCGCTCGCACTAGACGTGGACTTCCAGAACATCAGAATCACGCCCAGCACCGCTGAGCTGACCGTGTAGAGAATAATGACGTTGATCATTCCTAGCTGACGCGTCGCAAACAACCCGAAGATAAACGTGCCGACCGTTAACAAAATCGCCTCGAACAAACCGCGCGTTCCCTCCAGCGCGCCGAACATCCGCCCCTGTTCCTCACCGCTGCCGAGCAAGCTCACTTGTTTAAACATTGCTGCCCACAGTATGCCGACACCAATCACCCCCCAAGCGGCATAGATCACCAGCAATGCCTCATAGCTGGGAATAGTGGCATACCAAGCGTAGCTGGCCGCACTCGCAAAAAGCGCAATGATGACGAGCTTCCTCGCCTCGACGCGATCTGCCAGCCAGCCTCCGGGCACATAACATACGAGACACGACAGTGCGTAGGTGCTGCTCAAGTTACCCAACTGCGCTTCTGTTAATGAGAAGGCCTCTAACAAGGAGGTTTTAAATAACTGACGCAGGTAAGGCGCGCTATAGATGACCGACGCTGCTAGCGCAAGAATCATGACCTGAGCGTAAGCCGCTATCCGATCTCGATTCATCGCTTGTCTCCAGTTCGTTAATCAAGGGCACGCCACCCAGGTGGATGGCCGACGTGCTCGAGCATAGTAAGCCTCAAG
>CAJQKG010000067.1 GCA_905478845.1 uncultured Luminiphilus sp. | reverse complement strand
CGCTTACTGCTGGCGGCAAGAATACCTTCATGGGAAATACGTCGACCTGACACCCCAAATATTTTGCCAGTGCCCGATATTCAGAACTGATCGTCGGGCCCGCATCTTTTTCGATCCGTTCGGTCAATAAAGCGCCAGTGGGTTCTTTTGAGACGAAGCCTACCCGTCTGTTCGCACCGGTCATCCAGGCCAAAACAGCACTTTTGAGGAGACCTTGTGCGTCGATGACCAAGTCAAAACGATACTGGCGAAGCCGTTTTTTAAACGCCATGATCTCGCGCAGTAATGCGAGCCAACGCCATCGCCTAAAGAGTTCAGACCACTCTTTACGCGGCCAGATAATGACATCGCGTAAGTGGGGGTGATGCGCCAGTAATGACACAACTGGCGCCTCGGCCAACCAATAAAGTTCTGCGTCATGGTGCACTGCCTTCAGCGCATCGACTAAGGGTGAGCTGAAGACGACATCGCCGATTGCGCTCAAGCGAATAATCAAAATCCGATGGTGAAGCACCGCTTGTTCTGGGGTGTCAGTCAGATCGACCATCGTGAGGACCATCGACCTGAGGGAGTATCTTGATATCTCGATCCAGCACGATCAAGAGCGCTAACGTCAGAAAAAGAATATTGCCGTTGAAGTAAGAATAGAAAGAGATGGAGCTATTCAGAGGGAATAGCGCCAAGATCACCACCAGTGAACTCAACGCCACCTCTGGTCGAGTATCAAAGAGACGACGACTTAAAAATACAAAGAATAAAGCGTAACCAATCAAGCCAGGGATGCCGGTATCTACCGCAACCTCCAGCGCAAATAAGTGCGGATGCCAGAGCTCCGATACGGGCAAGACACTGATACTTTCTAACGAAACCATCAGAGACCCCCAGCCGCGAATCCCCACACCGTTCACCCAATGATCCATGAAGCCCTCCCAAGCCGAGGACCAAAAGATCGGTAGGTAATCAAACGCCCGGTAAATATCCGAAGCCGCCTGTCCAGTCACCGACGCGCGAAACGTGTCGCTGAGAATCCAACCCGACAATACCGCTAATGAAAAAAACAGCAGTAGCGACAAGAGCCATGCCGTTGTTTGCTCATCGATTTTTGCTCTGCGCAGAATAAGGGCATACCCCCCTAGCGCCGCTAAGGCATGGATCATGGACGCCTCGTTACCGCTCATCACAATGGCCGCAAACAACGGCAGCGACAAAACACTTATCGCCGGGCCTGAGCCTGCTCGCCGCAGCGCCTCTAAGTAAAACGGCGACAAAATAGCCAAGGTTGACCCGTAGCCCATTCGCAAGCTGCCCGTCACCAAAGTATGTCCCGAATCTAACTCAATAAGCGGGTTACCAAACACGCTATAACCGGTGAGCAGCTGCACCAGCCCGTCGACCACCCAGACCATCATGACAGCACCGATGAGCGACATCAGCCGCTGGCTCTCCATTTTGTCCAACTTGATCTGCAATACGACCCAGACGGCAAAGCCATAGGATAGGAAACGCACAGCGCCCGATAACGATCGCTCAAAATTAATGGCGCCAAATAAAGAAAAGACTGCCGGCAGCAAGAAACAGGCTAAAACGATCCAAAATTTGCGCACGCCCTCTGTCTCAAAAAAGACCTTGGGCCCTCGCACAAACATCACCAACCCCACTAGCGCCATCAGCCAGATAAACTGGCGCGTCGCCGAGGAGAGAGACAGGGTAAAGAACAAAACTACCCATATAATGGATGGTGAAATATCACTGAGTCGCTGCATCGTCGCTAACGCCCCTTTCACACCAGAGGCTGACACCCTATTGCTACACTTGCGCTAGTGTATTGATTCCCAAGCACCTCCACCAGCAGGGTTGTGAATACTACAGCCACACCATATTTCGACAAAAACCGTCTCTCGTCCTCGCGCCCCCTTTTGAGAGCCCTAACCCTCTCACCTCGCCAGCGAACCTTTATGCTGCCCAACGCATCCAGCGATGCCTGTCATAACCGCCACCGCATTGAACCCTTGGTCGAGACAGTGCTGCAGAGGCCTCGACCCTAAAGCGCCGCCTGGCGCTAAACATTCTTTAGGCATGCGAATATGCTAATTTAGAGCCGACTCGGTGAGGTGGAGGGATGCTAGTTGCTCAGGCAACCAGACGATCGCTTCACTGCACCATCTTAAACGTTAACCCACAGTGGCCAAATCCAGTCTTATGCTCCTTTCTAACCGCTACCAATTTCTCTTTGTTCACATCGCTAAAACCGGTGGCACCAGTATTCGACAGGCGCTGCAGCGCTATCGCTGGCGAGATCCTTATTACTTACCCCAGTGGGCAGCGAGTAAAATGAGCGGGCTCTCGGGGCATCGCATCGCGATCAAACTGCCGCGCCATTGCAAGGCCATTACCGCCCAGGAAATGCTACCGAGGGACCTTTATGAGGGGCTGTTTAAATTTGCCTTTGTGCGCAACCCATGGGATCTGCAAGTGAGCTCCTACCATCACATCAAACGAGAACGACCCAGCCTGGTTCACGAGGGCGAATCGTTTTCTGACTTTTTGAGACGAAAGCTCGATACCAAACGGCCCTGGCAGTACCACCTAGACACCTCTATCACGCCGCAATCAGACTACTTAATTGACCTCAGAGGAGATCAGATCGTCGATTTTGTGGGCCGTTATGAATCACTGCAGACGGATTTCGACACCTGCTGCCAGCGGATTGGGATACCGACTATCGCGCTCCCTCACAAACGACAGGCCGTTGAGCGCACTCAATATCGCCAATACTACGATGAGGAAACGCAAGCGTTAGTGGCGGAACGTTTTGCCGCCGATATCGCGGCCTTTGGCTACGCCTTCTAGCCCCAGCGCGCTGTGCGAGCCACAAGCAAGGCACTGATCAGATTACCGAGCACGCTAGCGTAGGAGGCTAGGCAACGATCCGCGCCACAGCGGGCAAGCCGTTTACCAATACGACACCCTCCTTAGCCGCACCACTGTTCGAGGCGTCGCGCTTCATGGCAGGAGAGACGACGCGAAAAAGCTGTCCTACACCTGCCGCCTGACCCGCTTCCATATCGGACACTTTATCGCCCACCATCAATGAACTGCTTGGATTGAGATGCAGTTCGGCACAGGCTTGCTCGATCATTCCGGGCGCAGGCTTGCGACAAGCACAGACCTGTCGCCAATGTCCGAGCGCCTCAGAGGGATGGTGTGGACAGTGGTAAAAACCAGCGATATCGACGCCGTGATCATCAAGGAGGTACTTGTGTAGCTGACAATTGAGCGCCTCAAGATCTGATTCGGTATAAAAGCCGCGACCAATCCCCGATTGATTTGAAACGACTACCAACACGTACCCAGCGGACTGCAGTTGCAGCAGAGCGGCGGGAACGCCTGGCAGAAATTCGAACTGATCCCAACAACTCACATAGCCATGATCGACGTTGATCACGCCATCTCGATCCAGAAATACAGCGCGCCTTAACTCAATCGCACTCACTGCGCAGTTCTCTCATTTTAACGCAGCCCAATCTAGCCGCTTCTCGATCAATGCACACAGCAAATGAATCACGACAATGTGTGCCTCTTGAATATGGGCGGTGTCGTGAGAAGCCGCGATCACCATTGCGCGACAATGCGCGGTTAATGCGCCACCATCCCGACCCGTCAACCCAATCACGTCGCAGCCCATTGAAGCGGCTTGCTCACAGGCATTGAGCACACTGACACTATTGCCCGACGTCGAAATCGCCAGCAGCACGTCTCCCGCTTGAGCCAGACCCGCGACCTGCCGGCTGAAAACGGCATCGTAGCCATAGTCATTCGCGATCGCCGTGAGCGCTGAGGTATCGGTTGTGAGCGCGATGGCGGCGAGCGCAGGCCGGTCTGCCACGAACCGGCCCACCAGCTCGGCAGCAAAATGTTGCGCATCTGCCGCCGAACCGCCGTTGCCGCAGATCAAAATTTTATGGCCAGCCTGCAGCGCCTCACTACACACAGCGGCCATCGACGCAATGTCTTCTGCCGACTCGTGCAAGTCGGCTAGCGTACGTAAATGGGAATCGATGTAATCGCTAATCATTGGCCGCACGTCCCTCCCCGTTTGTTTACATGACATAGCTTAGCGGACTGATGATACCAGCGATCGAGACCTAACATTTTGCCGTTGTGCGCTCTCGGCTATTCAGGACAGCATCATGCCTGTGCCGCATTGCAGCCACCACGGCGTTCCCGTACTACGGAATTACAAGGAGGAGGAGTCAACAAGAAAATGAGCGAACCGACAGTGTGCTGATGGCGCTAAACCGACAACTCCTGCTCACCCAATTGAGCCAGCAAATG